>DASZMW010000262.1:0-2181 GCA_035551735.1 Humibacter sp.
CCGGGTGAGGGGGTGAGGGGGTGAGGCCGGGATGGCCGGCCTGCCCTGACAATAGAACGATGGATGCGACGACCCAAGCTGTTGCGCTGCTGCGCGAACTCATCCGCAACGCGTGCGTGAACGACGGCAGCCCCGGCTCCGGGCACGAAGAGCGCAGTGCGCGCACGCTCGAGGGGTACTTCGCGGCGTTCGGCATCGAGGTCGAGCTGGTGGAACCCGAGCCCGGTCGGATGAGCCTGGTGGTGAGCATCCCCGGCACCGACCCGAGTGCTCCGACCCTGGCGCTGGTCGGTCACACCGACGTGGTTCCCGTCGTCGCGGATGCCTGGACCCACGACCCCTTCGCCGCCGACCTCGTGGACGGCGTGATCTGGGGCAGGGGTGCGCTCGACATGCTCTCGCTCACGGTCGCCTACGCGGTCATCGCGCGCGAGGTCGCCGAGAACCCGCTACCGGGTGGGCTGGTCTTCGCGGCGGTCGCCGACGAGGAGAGCGGTGGCGCGCTCGGCGCCGAGTGGATTCTGAAGCATCGCCCAGAGCTGCTGCGAGTCGACGCGGCACTCACAGAGTCCGGCGGCGTTCCGTTGTGTGCGCTCGACGCGTCGACCGGCGAACCGGGACCCGTGCGAGGGGTGACGGTCACGGTCGCGGAGAAGGGCATCTCAACCAGACGGCTGAAGGTGCGCGGGGTGCCCGGCCACGGGTCCACTCCGTACGGATCGGTGAACGCGGCAGTGCTCGCCGCGCGGGCGATCGAGCGCATCGCGGCGCATCCGTCTCGCGCAGTGATCGATGACCTCTGGCCGCGTTATGTCGCGGCAGCGGAATTCGAGCCGGATCTCGCGTCTCGGCTCATGACCCCGGCGACGCTCGACGCGGCCCTCACCGAACTCGGCCCGCTCGCCGGACTCGTGCACGCGCTCACCCACACCACCGTCTCTCCGACCATCGTGCGTGGCGGTGACGCACGGAACGTCATCCCAGGCGCCGCCGAGGTGGTGCTCGACGTGCGCACTTTGCCCGGCGTCACGCCGCAGGCTGTCGACGCGCTCATCGTCGATGCGCTCGGTGACCTCGCGCCGCGCATCTCCGTGATCGGCGAAGCTGATGCCCCGGCCAGCTACTCCGCGACGGACACGCCGCTTTTCGAGGCGCTGCGGGCATCCATCGCCGACGTGTATCCGGGGGCGGACGCCGTGCCGGTGATGGCGCCGGGCGGATCGGATGGGCGCTTTCTGCGCTGGGCGGGCATCCCGACCTATGGGTTCGCCGTGCTCAGCGAACGATGGACTCACGCAGAGGCACGGCGCGCCATGCACGGCAACGACGAGCACATCGACGTCGCGTCGATCGAGGCCACGATCACCGCCCTACGCGGGGTCGTTCACCGCTACCTCGGATCGTCGGCGGGCACCGATAAGGCGAAGCTTGCGCCCAGCGCAAACGTGTAGGTTTCTCACCATCACGCGCTGCTTTCCAGCGCACAGGATGCCGTGTCAACGACGACAAGGAGCAACCCATGACCGATAACGCCCTTCTCGGAGCCCCGGCGCAGCACGCCGCGTCGACCAGCAGTGCGTCGCCCACCGGTTTCGCGACCATCTCGGTGGCCTCGATCCTTGCGGAGGCAGCCAGGAAGTATCCAGAGCGCACCGCCGTCATCTTCGGTGAGCAGCAGATCGGCTATGCCCGGCTGTGGTGGGAGACGAAGCGCTACGCAGGTGCGCTGCGTGCCAGGGGAGTGGGGGAGGGCACGCCGGTCGCGATGCTCATTCCCAACGTGCCCGACTTTCCGCGGGTCTACTTCGCCATCCTCGCCCTCGGCGGCGTGGTCGTACCCGTGCACGCCTTGCTCAAGGCCGACGAGATCGCCTACGTTCTCAAGGATTCCGGCGCGGTTTCCCTGATCTGCGCGGCGCCGCTTTTGGGCGAAGGCGCCAAGGGGGCTGCCGCCGCCGGCGTCGATGTGCTCAGCGTGCTGGTGCCGGACGAGATGCAGGCGACGCTGCCGTTTCCGCGGTTGGAGGATGAGGCATCCGTCGCGGAACCGATCGACGACTATGTACAGCGCAACCCGTTCGACACCGCCACGATCCTGTATACGAGCGGCACGACCGGCAAGCCGAAGGGTGCGGAGGGATGCCACTTCGCCATCGTCGAGCAGACCAGTTCGCTGCTCCC
>DASZMW010000263.1:0-3261 GCA_035551735.1 Humibacter sp.
GCGGCGTTGAAGTTCGCGTCGTTCGTGACGCCGCCCGAGACCTTGGCGTTCTGGTTCAGCCAGAGGTAGCCGACGTCCGGCGACGTGCTCTTCAGCACCTTCACCTTGGAGGATGCGAGGCCGCTGATCTGGCTGGCGTTCAGACCGGTCGCGAGCTGCGCCGCGCCGCCCTGGATGTCGACCTTCTGCGTGGCGCCCGTCTGGTTCTGCAGGACCACGCGGCCGTACGCGGGCTTGGTGCCCGTGTAGTGCGGGTTCGGCACGAAGACGACCTTCGACTGCACGTTCAGCGACGACAGCTCGTAGGGACCGGAGCCCGCGGAGTTCGCGTTCAGCCAGGTGCCCGCGGCGTCGCTCTTGGTGTCGGTGCCGCCGTGCTTCTCGACGGTCTTCTCATCGAGGACGCCGAGCGACGGGTTGGGCAGGATGAACGGGAGCGCCGGGTTCGGGTTGGTGTCCGTGATCGTCATCGTCGTGTCCGACGTCTTCGTGATCGTGAGCGGCTTGCCGGTCAGCTGGTCCGAGAGCAGGAAGCTCGGGTTGCCGGCGATGGCCTGCACGCGCTTCAGCGAGAAGACCACGTCGTCGACGGTGACCGGGTCGCCGTTCGAGAAGTAGTGCTTGCCGTCCATGGTCAGCGTGAGCGTCTTGTCGTCGCTCGACTCGCTGTACGACATGATGCCGGGCACCGGCTTCGTGACGTCGCTGCCCTTGAAGGTGAGCACCGTCTCGTAGAGCGCCTTGTCGACGATGGAACCGGTCAACTCGAACGCGCGCGCCGGGTCGGAGGTCTTGAGGTCGAACGAGTTGTCGACGACCAGGGTCTTGCCGCTCGAGCTGCTCGAGCCGCCGCCGCCAGAGCATCCGGCGAGGACGACGGCGACACTCGCGCCGATGACGATTGCCGCCGCAAGGCGACGGTGAGAGCGGATCATGCTGTGCCTTTTCTCTCTCTTCGGGAATGCGTACACCGTATGCGCGGAGGGTTTCGACGACGTTTCGGCTCGCGCGAAAACACACGGGATCGTTATCGTCCTCGGAACTGCGCTGATCGAGCAGCGAGGCTACTACCTGAGCAGTTCGGGCTCCGACGCCAGCCTGCCGGACTCGAACGCGGCATCCGTCTCCGACAGCACTCGCAGCATGTTCGCGCCGGCGAGCATCGCGAGCTCGCCACTCGTCCAACCCCGTGACGCCAGCTCGGCCAGCAGAGCCGGGTACCCGTCGACGCCCTCCAGCCCTGCTGGGAACTCGTCGGTGCCGTCGAAGTCGCTACCCAACCCGATGTGCCGGATGCCGGCAACCTCGCGAACGTGCTCGATGTGATCCGCTGCGTCGGCGACCGTCACGCTGGGAGCAGGCCCGCTGCGATCGGAGTCGAACCACTCGGCGTAGTCCTCGCGCAAGAACTGCGGCACGAACGAGAGCATCGCGACGCCGCCGTTGGCCGGCATCCGCTCCAGCACGTCATCGGGAATGTTGCGCGGATGATCGGCGAGGGCCTGCGACGAGCTGTGGCTGAAGATGACGGGAGCGGATGCCACGTCGAGCGCCGCGTGCATCGTCACCGGCGCCACGTGCGAGAGATCCACCAGCATGCCGATGCGATTCAGTTCGTGAACGTACTCCACCCCGCGCGGGCTGAGGCCGCCGTGGCGCGCCTTGTCGGTGGCGGAATCCGCCCATCCAGAGGTGCGCGTGTGCGTCAGCGTCAGATAGCGCACGCCGAGAGCCGCGTACATGCGCAGCACTGCCGGAGAGTCGTTGAGCTGGTGGCCGCCCTCCGCGCCGAGCAGGCACGCGATGCGTCCGCGCGATCGGGCGAGTGCGATGTCGGAGGCCGACCTCGCCAGTTCGAAGTCGTTCGGGTACCGCGCCACAAGCCGGTGCACCCAGTCGATCTGCTCGAGGGTCGCCTGTACTGCCTGGGCTCCGCTCCCTTCGTCTTCGACGAAGACCGACCAGAACTGGGCGCCGACTCCCCCGAGCCTGAGCCGCGGGATGTCCGTGTCGGTCGGCAGCATCGCATCGAGCCCGTCGACCGAGTAGCCGCGGTTGACGCGGTTCTCCCACGCCCAGTCGTTGTGCCCGTCGATCAAGGGCGAAAGGGCGAGCGCCTCGGCGACGATCGCGGCGGCATCCGTTTGCGTCATGGAAAGACGCTAAGGCATGCCACAGCGCGCCGAGCGCACCGAAATGCAGAGTTCACAGTCGGCGGACGCAGTCGTTCGGGTGCGCTCGCCCGCGAGCCGCGTCAGTCCGCGAACGACGCGGTGGGAACGATCACCGCACGGGCGAGCGTGTGGAAGTGAAGGTTGAAGCCGAGAACGGCCGGAGTCGACTCCGGGTCGAGTTCGAGACGGTCGACATCCACAGCGTGCACGACCACGAAATAGCGGTGCACCCCTGTGCCCTCCGGTGGCTCGGCGCCGGTATATCCGATCTCGCGCAACTCGTTCTTCAGCTGAGCCGCCCCGGCCGGAAGCGAGCCGCCTGCACTGCCGGCGCCGCGCGCGAGCTCCGTCACAGACGACGGAATGTTGTAGACGGACCAGTGCCAGAAGCCGGAGCCGGTCGGGGCATCCGGGTCGTGGATCGTCACCGCGAAACTCTTCGTCGCCTCAGGTGCTCCGGTCCAGGACAACTGCGGCGACGTGTTCCCACCGCTTGCTCGGAACAGTGCGTCGATCGGCTGTCCGTCGACCACATCCTCACTGGTCACGGTAAACGACGGAACGGCTCCGAACCGCTCGTACGGGTCTTGCATGTGTACCTCCTGCTAGCGAACCACGCGCGCCTTGCCCGCCTCCATGGCCGGAGCCACCACCGTGACGGGCGCGGGAACGACCGCGCGCTTGCTCGGCCGCAGCCTCCGCGGAATCGAGGTGACGGCCCAGCCTGTCACGCGCAGCATCGCCTCGACGACGATGCCGAGCGACATCTTCGAATCGCCTCGCTCACGCTCGGCGAACGTGATCGGCACCTCGGTGATGCGCAGCCCTTCGGAGTGGGCGTGCCGCAGCATGTCGATTTGAAAGCAGTAGCCCTGGCTGAGCACGGCATCCAAATCGATGCGCTCGAGCGCGGCGGCCGTGAACACCCGGTATCCACCGGTCATGTCACGCACGTGGATGCCCAATGCGAAGCGGGAGTACGCGCTGCCGGCGAGCGAAATGAAGCGACGCGACAGCGGCCAGTCGACCACCCCGCCGCCGGGCACCCATCGCGAGCCGATGACGACGTCAGCTCGATCGAGGGCTG
>DASZMW010000264.1:0-6568 GCA_035551735.1 Humibacter sp.
CGATCTGGTGATGCTCACGCGCGCCACCTTGTGGCGTTCCCGTTCCCCGTCTCCGGCTTCGCCCGCACCCCTCGCACCCTGGCTGCGATCGGGTGAACGCGATCGGGCGAATGCCGCGTTGGCTGTGCAACCTCTTGGAGCGGTCGGACCTTAGGTAAGGCTCCCCTTATACTTGAATCACCATGAACGGACACGACCACGCAGCGCACACCGGGGCCACGCCGCATCGCGACGACCGGGTGCAATTCGTCGTGACTGCAGACGAGACGTCCCTCGCACAGGTGCAGAGCGAACTGGCCTTGCTGCCGTTGTGCTCGAAGGGCCGCGTGTTCGTCGAGGTGCCGGAGCCGAAGGATGTCTTCGCGCTGCAGGTGCCTATGCGCATGACGGTCACGTGGCTGCCGCGCTCCGTGCGTGCCGGACGCGCCGGAACGGGTGATGCGTGTGCGCCGGGTCAGGCCTTGCGTCGCGCGGTGCGAGCGTGGAGCGCCGAGATGCTGTGCGACGGCCCGGGGGAGACCCAGGCGATCCTCACCGGGTCGTACTCCGGCGTGAGCGAGGTCTATGACGTGCTCACGACTCAGGCCGACATGCCGGCCGGGCACATCGTGACACCTGCACCGTTCGGCCTCGGCAGCCGTTCGAACGCCAACTGACGGGCTTCCGGCGCCCGACCCTGCGACGGTGCAGGTCAGGCCGCACTGAAACCGCTGGACGGCGCCACACCGAGCGACGCCTCCGTCGCTGCCCAGAGATCGCGTTGCAGCTGAGGGTTGCGAGCCTGTGCGTTCACGCGTCCGTCGGCCGTGAAGCGGTCGAAATACGTCCCAGACGGTGCCTTGACCGGAATGTCACCGGCGAGCGCGAGCAGGGGGCCGGCACCGCCCTCAGGGGACCGGCCGTAGTGGCCGCCCGTGACCGCGTGCCCGAAGCGGATCAGCGGCGACTGACCACCGAACCGCGTCACGATCGTGCCAGGGTGGAACGAATACGCGCTCACGCCCGTGCCGGTCAGACGCTCGGCGAGCTCGCGCGTGAATAGGATGCTCTCCAGCTTGGAGGTGCCGTACGCCCGCCATCCACCGCGCCACGGCCGCTTCTCCCACTCGAGGTCGTCGAGCCGCAGGCTGCCGAACGTGTTTGCCATGCTCGCCGTGTTCACGACGCGCACCGGGGCATCCTTTGCGCTTTCCACCAGTCGGTCGCGGAGCAGGGACGTGAGCAGGAACGGTGCGAGGTGGTTGAGCTGGAAGGTGCGCTCGTGCCCGTCGACGGTGACCTCGCGAGTTCCGTACAGGCCGCCTGCGTTGTTCGCCAGCACGTCGATACGGTCGAGTCGCTCAAGCAGGTCAGATGCCAGCGCCCGCACGTCGTCCAGCTTTTCGAAGTCGGCGAGGAGGGCCTCGCCGCCGATCCGATCCGCGACGGCGTTCGTGCGTTCCGCATTGCGACCGACGACGATCACTCGCGCGCCCTGCTCCGCGAGTGCGGCTGCGGCGATCTCGCCGATGCCCGAGCTCGCGCCGGTCAGCACGACCGTTCGCACGCCGACGGGCGACTCGCCGTCCTTCTGAGCGCTCTCGCTCTTCGGCACCTCGCTCTGCGCATCCTCGCTCATCGGTATCCGCCCTTCTCGAGGCCAGCCTCGATCTCGAAACGATTGTGCAGCGGGTCGCGTCCCGCCACGAAATACAGCGCAGGAAAGAGCATGCCGTACCGCTGCCACTGGCGTTTGTGCACGGCCTCGTGCTCGAGCACGTCATCGGTGACGTTCCGGTCGGTGAGGTAACAACCGCCGATGCACGATCCGCCCCGACCGAACGTGCGTGCCGGCATTCCGCGGAACACCCACAACCCTTGTCGACGCTCGACGCGGCCTACGCTCCAGAGGAACCCCCAGGCGAAGCCCACTGCCGTCGCGTAACGGTACCCGAGGTACGAGAGCGCTGAATCGAGCAGGAACTGCCTCGGCAACGCGGCGAACGACGACACGAGCGCGCCGAATGTGCGCGCAGTCTGCGACATCCTGTCATCAGGGCGGCCGGATGCTTCACCTCGGCTAACGCCGACGCCGTTGCCCATCACGGTGCGAACGTCACTCGGTGGGACGGCCGTAGCCCTCGAGCAGGCGCAGCCACACCTCACTCAGCGTCGGGTACGACGGAACGGCGTGCCAGAGCCGATCGATCGTCACCTCGCCGACGAGAGCGATCGTCGCGGAGTGCAGCAGTTCGCCGACATCGAGACCGACGAACGTCGCGCCGACGAGCACCTTGCGGTCCTCGTCCACGACCATGCGCGCTTTGCCGACGTACTTGTCGCTGGAGATAGTGGCGCCGGCGACCCACGAGATGTCGTAGTCCACTACGCGGGTGTGGAAGCCGGCCTTCTCGGCCTCCGCGGCGGTGAGGCCGACGGATGCCACCTCGGGATCGGTGAAAGTCACCTGCGGAACGGCGGCGTGGTCAGCCGTCGCCGCGTAAGTGGACCACGGTGCCAGTGTGAGAGTCTTGCCGTTCGCCCTCGCCGCGATCGCATCCCCCGCGATGCGGGCGTCGTACTTGCCCTGGTGGGTGAGGAGCGCGCGGTGCGTGACGTCGCCGACCGCGTAGAGCCAGGCATCCTCGCCGGCGCCGTCGAAGACCTCGCCGTCAGCGCCGAGCACGCGCAGCGAGTCGTCGACTGTCAGCCAGCTGCCGGGGGTCAGTCCGATCGCCTCGAGTCCGATGTCCTGGGTCTGCGGTACGCGGCCCGTTGCGACGAGCACCTCGTCGGCGACGATCGTCGTTCCGTCGTCGAGCTCGATGGCGACGCTGTCGCCGTCGCGGATGACGCTGGTCGGGGAGACCCCGATGCGCACGCTGGCACCGAGCTCCTCGAGCGAAGCCGCCACGAGCTCACCGGCGAACGGCTCGTTCTTGCCCAGCAGCCCGCTGCGTGCGATCACCGTGACCTCGGTGCCGAAGCCCGCGTACGCGGTGGCCATCTCGGCCGCGACAACACCGCCGCCGATCACCGCTAGTGACGACGGGATCTCCTGCGCGCTGGTGGCGTCACGACTCGTCCACGGATCGGCATCCAGAAGCCCCGGGATGTCGGGCAGCAGCGACGCCGAACCCGAGCAGACCGCGACAGCGTGCCGGGCGGTGATGACCGTGACCTCACCGTCTGAACCCGTCACCTCCAGCCGCTTGGGACCCGTGAAGCGGGCATGCCCGCGCACCAGGTCGATGTTCGCGCCGTTCAGCCACTCGACCTGGCCGTCGTCCTTCCAGTGGCTGGTCACTTTGTCGCGACGGCGCAGCACACCCGCCACATCGAGCTCGCCGGTGACGGCCTGACTGGCTCCGTCGACATTGCGCGCGGTGCGCAGCAGAGCCGCGCTGCGCAGCAGAGCCTTCGACGGCATGCACGCCCAATAGGAGCACTCACCGCCGACCAGTTCCGACTCGATGAGCACGGTCTTCATCCCGCCCTGCACGGCACGGTCGGCAACGTTCTCTCCGATGGCTCCGCCGCCGATCACGACGACGTCGTATTCGATCTCAGTCACCCTCGCAGACTATCGGCGCGGACCGAATCGATGCGGCTCAGCTGCCGGGAGTCTTCTTCGTCAGTGAACCGAGAACGCGCAGGATGACGGGCAGATCGTCGTCGGCGGCATCCGGACTCCTCGGCGCGAACTCCGTGATGGCCGCCCCCACCAGTTCGAAACGGGCACGCAGGGCGGCGATCGCATCGACGAGTTCATCGGGAGCGAGCCCGAATGGCTCGGGAAACTGCACCCCGGCGATCGCACCAGGGTCGAGCACGTCGAGATCGATGTGCAGATAGACGGCGTCGGCGCCCGTCGCTTCGACGGCGCGCACGAGTTCGTCGGGATCATGCAGCTCATCGGGAGACAGCGAACGGATGCCCGCCTCGTCGATGTACGCCCGCTCGCCGTCATCCAGTTCCCGGGATCCCGCCAGAACGACCCGTTCCGGCGTGATGGCGGCTGCACCGGTCGCCGCGAGCGGCTCCGGCGCCTCTCCCAGCAGCGCTCGCAGCACCATGCCGTGGAAGGCGCCGGTCGGCGACGACTCCGGGGTGTTCAGATCAGCGTGCGCATCGAACCACACCACTGCCACGCTGCCCGGCTCCCGCGCGCCGATCGCGTGCTGCGCCCCCGCGAGGTCGGAGCCGCAGTCCCCGCCGATCGTCACGACCGGATCGTCGCCACTGGCCGCGAGGACCTCCAGCGCGAGGCCGGCGCGGTCACGCACGGCTGCGATCGAGGAGAGACGCTGCACGCCCGTGCCGAGCGATTCGCCTGCCTCCATCGGCACATCGACGAACGTCGTCGCCGACGCAGGCAGATCGCCGGCGATCGCCGTCGCCCCGTCGATGAGCTGCATCGCTCGCGAAGAACTGGAACCCTGCCACTGCGGGACGATCAGGAAGCGCACTGCACCATTCTGCACGCCCGGGCCAGGTTGTCTTGCGCGCCCGTCCCCGCCGGGTGCGCCACTGTCGGCCGCGTGGGTGGTTGCGTTCGGCGCCGGCAGAGCCGCCGCCTCGTGGAGCGGGTCGCGCTTCGCAGGCGACGGCCTCGTCACTCGCCGCGATGCATGGCGTCGCTTGGATTGTCGCGGGTTTCTCCGCGGCAGCCGCCCTAATTCAGGCGAAGACGGCTACCACGGGACCAGACGTACGCGGCAAGCGCTCTCAGCCTGAAATGGGCACAATCCGTCCGGTACGTGTGCTCGCGCGCGCTTCGTGGCAACCTCCACCCTCTCCTACTTCGTGGCGGCCGCCAGGGCCTCGCGCAGCTCGGGCGCTGTCAGGCGCGGGCCGTAGGCCGGGGTGTCGCGCTGGATGCGCCAGCTCTCGCTCAGCGGACCGCCGTCGACGGTGTCGAAGCCGATCGAATCGATGAAGGCTGCGACGGTCGTCTTCGCGGCGTCGTCGTCCCCGAAGATCCCGAGGGCGCGACGGCCGGTTGTGCCGGCATCCTGTGCCTCGTCGGTGATGGCCGACGCGTAGATGTGATTGAAGGCCTTCACGACGTGGGAATCGGCGAGGTGGCGTTGCAACTGCTCGGAGCTCGTCTCGGAGAAGTCGTCGAGTTCGGCGATATGACCGTCGCGCTCCCAGTAGTAGTTGTTCGTGTCGATGACGGGCTTGCCGACCAGCTGCTCCACCGGCACCTTGTCGACCGCGGTGAACGGAATGGTCACAACAGCGAAGTCCGCTGCTGCTGCAGCCTCGTCAGCTGTGGCGGACCGGGCGTTGGGTCCGAGCTCCGCGACGAGATCCGACAGCGTCTCTGGACCACGCGAATTGCTCAGCACCACGTCATAGCCGTGCGCGACCGCCTGGCGGGCGATCTGTGATCCGATGTGTCCTGCTCCGATGAAACCGATAGTCGTCATGCCAGCGGAAACCTCGGGTCGCGGCCGATCATTCCCGTCTCGTCCGCTTCGTGACTCGTGCCGCCCGTGGTGCGGCGCCGAGCGTCCTCGTGTGCAGCGGGCTCAGGCGGGAATCGTGGCGAGCATCCGCTCGAACGCAGCGTCGAGGTCCGGGTCGAACCGCTGCTGCTCAGGGTGCGCGTCATACCACTCGACGATCTCTTCGGCACCGCGTGAGAACGGCACCGTTGTGGTGAACTCGGGCACGAGAGCCTTGACCTTGCTGTTGTCGAAGACCATCGAGTGTGCCTTGTCGCCGATCAGACCTGGGCCGAGATCGGGCGCGATGGCGGCGATGGTGTCGGATGCCACGTGCGCGAGCTTCGCCTCGACCCCCGCGGCCTCACCGAGCCAGGTGTAGATCTGGTTCCAGGTCGGAGCGTGGTCGCCCGTGATGTGGAACGAGTCACCGACGGCCTCCGGCCGGCCGAGCAGTCCATCGAACGCCACGGCGAAGTCGGTGTTGTGCGTGATGGTCCACAGGCTCGTGCCGTCGCCGTGCACCACGACCGGCTTGCCGGCGCGCATGCGGGCGATGTCGGTCCAGTGCCCCGACGTCGGGATCGACGTGCGGTCGTACGTGTGGGACGGGCGCACGATCGTGGCGGGGAACGCGTTCTCGCGGTACTCCCGCACCAGCAGGTCTTCGCAGGCGATCTTGTCCTGCGAATACTTCCAGAACGGGTTGCGCAGCGGAGTCGACTCCGTCACCGGAATCCGCTCGGGGGGAGTCTGATACGCGCTCGCCGAACTGATGAAGACGTACTGGCCGGTTCGGCCGGCGAACCGTGCGACGTCGGCCGCGACATGTTCCGGCGTGAAGGCCAGGAATTCGGTCACGACGTCGAACTCGCGCGAGCCGAGGGCGGCATCCACCGACGACGCGTCACGGATGTCGGCCTGCAGCTCCTCGACCCCCTCCGGCAGCGGGCGGGTGTGCGAGTGGCCGCGGTTGAGCACGGTGACGGATGCCCCGCCCGAGACCGCGCGCGCCACGCACGCCGAGCTGATGGTGCCGGTACCGCCGAGAAAGAGGATCGTCTTCGAAGCCATGGTTCGATTCTGGCATCCGGCGCCCCGGCCTCGTCGCGAGGAACTACCCAGGGCGCGGCACG
>DASZMW010000265.1:0-5998 GCA_035551735.1 Humibacter sp.
CACGTGCTGTGCGTTAGCGACGTGCCGCTCCATGCGCAGCGACAGCGTCTCGATGCCTGCGAGCAGCAGAAATGTGCTCGTGGGAGGAACCGTTGGACCGTACTCGAGCAGGATGACCGCACGCAGGTACGCGCCGTACGCCGCGTTCCCGAAACGTTCGACGTACGACGGCACGCCCTCGCGCGACGACCCCGTCAGTTGGGGAAAGCGCTCCGCGTGCGCCGCCCAGTCGAACGTTCCGCCGTCGACGATCGCGCCGCCGATCACCGCGCCGTGGCCGGCAAGCCACTTCGACGTGGAATGGATGACGATGTCGGCGCCATGCTCGATCGGACGCTCCAGATACGGCGTCGGCACCGTGTTGTCGACGACCAGCGGAACGCCTCCGTCGTGCGCGAGGCGCGCGAGGCGTTCGATGTCGCTCACCTGGTTCAAAGGGTTGGGCAACGTCTCGGTGTAGACGGCCCTCGTGGTGGGGCGGAAGCGGGATGCCCACTCCTCGTCGGTCGCGGCATCCGCCACGTATTCGACGTCGAGGCCCTGCCGCTTCAGCGAGCCGCGGAACATCTCGCGGGTGCCCTCGTAGAGCGACTGCGTGACCAGGATGTGATCGCCCGCCTGCGCGAGCCCGAACAGTGCTGCGGCGATGGCGGCCTGCCCGCTCGCGACGACGACGCCGTCGACACCGCCCTCGAGGTCCGCCAGGCGCTTGGCCGCGATGGCGTTCGTGGGGTTGTCGTTGCGGGAGTACGCGCGCCTGGTGCCTCGTCCTGCGAAGAGGTCCTCGCCGTCGTCGAAGCTCTCGAACAGGTACCCGGCGGTCTGGTAGATCGGGGTGATGCGGGCGTGGACATCGGAATCGACGATGCTTCCCGCGTGGATCTGACGGGTCTCGAAGTCGGGGCGGCGTTCGTGCTCTGACATGACTGAAACCCTACTGATCTCCGGGGCGTCCCTCGGCATCGCGTGACAACACGTGACCCTCTCTTCCGTCAGCGCAGCGAGCGAAGCGAGTCGAAGGGGGCGTCAGCCGACTGCGCGCGTCAGCGCAGTGGCTCAAGCGCAGGATGTCTGTGCAATCCGTCGATTCCGTGGGTAGCCAGTACGGCGAATGCGGAGATGAGGGGAGCGTCCAGACCGGTGAGCATCAGCGGCACCGCGTTACGAAACTGGAACGCCACGTACCAGTGGGCAGGGTCAGGAAAGCAGGCACTCACGGAGTCGAAGTAGAAGTCTGTCCATTGCCCATTGACACCGATAACCATGCGTCGGTTGCTGAGCAGAACGGGGCTCATTTGGAGTTCTCGCCACTGCGCTGCTGCCTCGGCTTCCGCGCGCGATCGTGCGGCGGAATTGCCGATCGCCGTCGCGATGAGCCCAGCGGCGACGAACGCCGGACGCCCGATGAAGAGACTGCTGGTCTGTGTGTACGAGACGTCCCGACCGTAGTAGCGCAGGTATTGAGCCTGCACGGAATAGAAGAACACTTCGCCCGGAGCGGGGATCACGCCCCACATCTCGATCGGCTCGGGAAGGTGACCTGCGCGGAGTGCTGAGACGATACCTCGCGTGGCGGCCCAGCGCCGCTCCACCTCTGACGCGTTGGCGCGTTCTCCGATCTCCTTCTTGGTGAAGTGGCCGGTGCGATGTCGCCAGGCACGATGAACGCGTATAGCACCGATGATCGTGAGCACGATGCCGGTGATTGTTCCACCGAAAACGACCACGCTCGCAAGCAGTGTGAAACCGGCAAGACGAGTGGGATGTCCCGCGAGAGTCTGGGCCAGCCACGACTGGATCACCCAGAAGATCAGGTAGAGCGCGGGGATCGAGGCGAGAGGAACCAACCACCGCAGGTGTCGCTTCATACCGCTACGGTACGGAACAGCTCGGCAGTCGTGGTGAGCGTCGTCCGTCCGTTTCGCACGATTACGAGACGAAGCGGCTCACTGTCCGAGGCACGGTTCGGCCCCGCGCGCGCTATCGCCGACAACGTCGGAGCAAATGGCGGTGTAAGCGTCGGAGTAAATGAGACGCTCCTTCAACTGATCAGCGAGGACCCGGCACTGAGTGCTGCGGGTCTCGCCGCACGTCTTGGCAAAAGTTCGCGAACGATCGAACGTCACCTGGCGCAGCTCAAGGCCGACGGCGTGCTGCGTCGCGAAGGGGCAGACAAGACGGGCCGCTGGATCATGATCGAGAAGTGAGCGCGGTCTGACAACCAGCAGGGGTCGGCCCTCGCAGGTACGAACCGATCGCAGTGTCGGCGGAGAGCACGCCGTCGCGCAGTTGGCCCAGCAGAGCGCCGGCGCGTATGTCCGACGCCGAGCTGGAGAAAGAGTTCATCCGGCTGCTTGAGGTGCATTCATACGACTACCTGAGCGTCCGTTCCGAAGCGGATACGCTGGCGAACTTCGCACGCAGCTCGAGGAGCTGAACTCGCTGACGTTTTGGAAGCCGGATGGCAGCGGCTGCTCACCGAGTACATGGCGCGAGCTCATCGAGAGCGCGTTTCGCGCGGCGAAGAGACATTCGAATAAGCGGGCCCCAAAAAAATGCACCCGTGAGTTGCACGGAAGCACGGTTCGCACACAGATCGAGCAGTCAAAGAGTTATCCACATATCGAACAAAGGATCTATACTCATGCCCAAGACGTCGATAGAGTTGTGTGCATGATGGTTCTTCTCGATGCGGTGCAGGCGGCGTTGAATGCCGCGCGTGCCGCGTCGAGCGGGCGGGATGCTGTCGGTCTGGCGCCCGCGGACCTGGTCGCGGTCGCTGATGCGCTCGGTGTGTTGCGACGCACTGTGGATGCCGCGTTATTGCCAGTGGCGGCGGAGATCGCCAGGCAGTCTCGTCGCGAGCTGGGCGGGGACTCTCTGGCGAAGAAGCAAGGCTTCGGCTCTGCCGGCCGCATGATCGCCACCACGACAGGTACGAGCACTGGTGAGGCTGTGCGGATGGTCGCGGTCGGGGAGGCCACGGCGCCGCGGGTGATGCTGTCGGGAGAGGTGGCGCCTCCGGTGCATCCGCACGTCGCCGCAGCAGTGGGTAACGGTGCGATCGGCACCCTGGCGGCGATGGCGATCGTCAGCATGCTCGACAGGGTCCAACCTCGCACTGATCCCGCATCGTTGGATGCCATGGAGGCCCGTCTTGCCGAGGCGGCACGCGGCTTGAGCATCGAACAGTTGCGCACTCTGATCATCCGAGGAGAGACGCTCCTCGACCCCGATGGTGTCGAGCCCCGCGAAGAAGAGCTTCGCGCCGATCGGGGGGTGACGATCCGCACGGAACGTTCCGGAGCGATCGTATTCAACGGCCGCTTCGACCCCGAGACCGGTGCGCCAATCGTGGCCGCGGTAGAAGACTTGGTCAGTGGCATGCTCCGTCGCAGTGAAGACGGCACCAGCGTGGCCGATACCGACCCGCGCAGCATCAAGCAGATGCGCGCTGATGCCCTGTCTCAATTGTGCAAGCACATGCTCGGTTGCGAAGCGTCGCCGACGGGTGTCTCGACCACGGTCGTGGTGCGCATCAACCTTGAAGACCTGCAGAACGAGACCGGGCGCGACCTGGGACACGGTGCAGGGTTCGGCATCATCGACGGCATCGACCAGCCCGTCTCTGTCGCAACGGTGCGTCGCATGGCGGCGAACGCGAACATCATCCCGTGTGTGCTCGGTGGTGACTCCGAGATCCTCGACTGGGGACGGGCGAAACGCCTCTTCACACCTGCACAGAAACTCGCGTTGACGGAACGCGACGGGGGTTGCACGTTCTGCGGGGCACCACCTTCCATCACCGAGGCCCACCACATACGGTGGTGGAGCAGGGACGCCGGGCCCACCGACCTCGACAATGGCGTCCTTCTCTGCACCACTTGTCACCACCGCATTCACGCCGATGGGTGGGAGATCCGCATCGGCGGAGAACGTGACAGGAAGAACTCTGCCTTCCGCACTGCTGGGGAAGTCTGGTTCATCCCGCCCGCATGGCTCGATGCATCGCGCACCCCCCGCCTCGGTGGCCGTGCACGCTTCGACCTCGTCGGCGCGTCAATCGCATCGGGGCGCATCGCGGCCGAAGCCGCTCACGCGGCCTGACTCGTGAGCCGATCGGCGGCCGAAACCCGGAACCGGCCTGACGCACGGACCCCGCGCGCAGAGCGTCGCGGCCGACCGGCGAGAATGGACGGATGGCACGAACGGTACGAGGCGCTCGCATCCTGATCACGGGGGCGGCCAGCGGCATGGGCCGGCTCTATGCGGAACGTGCCGTGCTGGAGGGGGCGAAGTCGGTCATCCTTTGGGACGTCGACAAGGCATCCCTGCGCACCCTCGCTGCGGCGCTGCGCACCATCGCCGAGCCGGGCACTGCGGTGCACGACTATGCGGTCGACCTGAGTGAGCTCGGCGCCATCGCACAGACCGCGCACCGGGTGCGCAAGGATGCCGGCGATCCGGACATCCTGATCAACAACGCCGGCATCGTGCGCGGCGCGCTGTTCTGGGAACACGACAACGGAGACGACACCCGCCGCATCATGCAGGTCAACGCGCTCGCGCCGATGTACGTGGCACGCGAGTTCCTGCCGGCGATGATCGCGGATGCCTACCGCGCCAAACGGATCGTGAATGTTGCGTCGGCCGCCGGGCTGCTTTCGAACCCGCGCATGAGTGTGTACGCGGCGTCGAAGTGGGCGGTGATCGGCTGGAGCGACTCGCTGCGGCTCGAGCTCGAGCGGGAGGATCACGGCAACGTCAAGATCACGACCGTCGCGCCGAGCTACATCGACACCGGCATGTTCGCGGGTGCGCGTGGCCCGCTGCTGACGCCGATCATGCGGCCCGACTACGTGGTGGACCGTGTGTGGGATGCGATGCTCGCCGGCCGTCCGCTGCTCATGCTCCCGAGGTCGGTCGCCCTCGCGAGGGCGCTGAAGGGCGTGCTGCCGGTGAAGGCGTGGGATGCCATCGCCGGCCCGATCTTCGGCGTCTACTCTTCGATGGACGACTTCACAGGCCGCCGCTGACGCTCAGGGGTCTGGCCGGTCACAGCCCGCGCTTCGCCAGCCAAGCGGTGAGCACCTCGTTGAACTCCTGCGGATGCTCCACACTCGGCAGGTGCGCCGTGTCGCTGAAGATGTATCCCTCGGCGTCGGCGACAGCGTCGACCAGGAACGCCTGAGCGGCGAGCTCGAACGACAGGTCGTACTCGCCGACCGTTGCGAGCAGCGGCACGGCCAGCTCCGATATCCGCTCGTACGCGGACGGCTCGAGCGGAATCGACACGGGCGCCTCTGAGCGGTGGGCCGCGTTCGGCCGGTTCAGCGCATACGCGGTCGCTACGAACTCCGGGTCGAGGTCCGCTTCCGTGCGCGTCGGTGCGATCGCCCACAGTGCGGTCTCGAGTTCGGTGAGGCGCGGCCAGTCCTCGTCCTCGTAGGCGTCGTCGAGAGCGTCGAAACCGGCATCCTCTTCGTCCGTCAGTTCCGTGTCAGGGAATCCACCCGGATTCGACCCGATGGTAACGAGGCCGGCGTCGCGGTCCGGCGACTCCAGCGCGAGGTCGATGGCGATGCGACCGCCCCGCGATGCCCCGACGACGGATGCCCGCGTCACGCCGAGATGATCCAGCACGTCGCGCGCGTCGTCGCGGTCGCTGAACTTCACGTCATCCGTCGTCGTTCGCCCGAAGCCCCTGTTGTCGAAGCGCACGACGTAGTGGTCGGCGGCGAGCATGGGGACGAGGTGATCCCACATGCGCAGCGACGCGATCCCCGCGTGGATCAGAAGAACGGCCGGAGCGGATGCCCGGCCATCCGTCTCGTAGTACAGCTCAGCTCCCGGCACGCTCAGGTGAGGCATGTCCCGAGCCTACGGCCCCCCAGTTCCCTGAGCGAGCGAAGCGAGTCGAAGGGTCTGAGCGAGCGAGTCGAAGGGTCTGAGCATCGGCGCGGTGAAGGTGCGTCACGACCGGGCTGCGTAAGCGCGC
>DASZMW010000266.1:0-5142 GCA_035551735.1 Humibacter sp.
GCCGACGACGTCCGTCAGGTCCTTCGCGGCGAGAAAACTCGATCCCCACGCTGCTGCCACGGCGACGAGCAGGGCATCGGCGAGCATCTCTCGCGAGCGGATACGCGTTCCGGCGCGTGTCGGTCGCTCCATATCCGAAGCGGTACGCGTGTCGCTGTCGTTGCTCGTCTGCACCGCTTCAGGCTGATCGAGTCAACCATGTAGAGCAATCACCTCATGCTGATCCGTCGATTAAGTAGAGCTAATCTTTTGAGATGGATGCCTATCGATTGCGTCTCCTGCGCGAGCTCGGCGATCGAGGCAGCGTCGCCGCTGTCGCGAGCGCGTTGTTCGTGACCCCGTCGGCAGTGTCACAGCAACTGGCCGCGCTGCAGCACGAGTTCGAGGTGCCCCTCACGGAGCGCTCGGGCCGCGCGCTGCGTCTGACGCCGGCGGGTGAAGCGCTGGCCACGGCATCCGTGAAGGTGGAGATCGCACTGGCGGAAGCGGATGAGGCCGTCACCGCCTTTTTGGCCGCCGACGAGCGCGCCGTCACCATCGGTTCGCTCCCCAGCGTCGCGCTCGTGTTCCTGCCGCGATTGCTGGCCGATCCGCCTGCTCCCCTGCGTGTCACCGATGTCGACGTGTCTGTCGACAGGTTTCCGTCTCAGACCGCCGACCACGACCTGGTGATCGCCCACCGGCTTCCGGATGCCTCCCCCTGGCCCGATCGGCTGACCTCCGCCCCGTTGTTCGCCGAGCCGCTCGACCTCGTGCTCCCGCTCTCGCACCCGCTGGCGCGCGCCGGAAGCATCCGCCCGCACGATCTGCGCGGGGAGCGTTGGCTGAGCGCTCATGCCGACTTCCCCTTGGCGGGAGTACTGGATCACCTCGGTGCACTGATCGGCGAGAAGCCCGTGATCACGCACGAGATCAATGACTTCCCCCTGCTTGCCGCCGCGGTGCGTGCCGGTGCCGGGATCGGGATGCTGCCGCGCTTCACATCGGCTCCGCTCCTCGACGACGACCTCGTGCTGCGTCCGATCTCCGGCGCACTCTTCGTGCGTCACGTCGACGTGCTCGCTCGAGGCGAATCGCTCGCCCGGTCCTCGGTGCGCTCCGTGTTCAAGGCGCTGCGGCGCATCGCCCACGAGATCCAACAGGGGCAATGACCGGCAGGAGCCGCTCCGCTACCCGCTCCGAGTCGTCACCCCACGGCGTCGGGTCGCACCGCGGCCATGTCGAGCGCGCCGTCGCCACGATCGACGGCCTGCGCGAAGAGATCGCGGCAGACATCCATCAACGGAATTTCGGTCGCGGTTCCGCGCGCGGCGTTCAGCACGAGGTCGCAGTTCTTCAGCACGTCGGCGATCGCCGCCTGCGGGCTGAGGTCGCCCGCGACGAGCTTGGCGGTCTTCACGCGTGAGATCGGCGATGACATCTGGCCGACATCCAGGATGCCCCGCAGCTGCTCGACGTCGAGCCCTGCCGCGCGGGCGAACGCGAACGTCTCCGCCAGCCCGGCGACCGTCGTGATGAGAAAGACGTTCACCGCGATCTTCATCGTGAGGCCGGAGGGCACGGGACCGCAGACCGTCGTCGACGCGCAGAGCAGGTCGACGATCGGCCGAACGTCGTCGACGGCATCCGGATGCCCCGCCAGCATCCCGACGAGTTCCCTGCGCCGTGCAGGCTCTCGCGACCCCGACACCGGGGACTCCACGTAGCGCCCACCGGCCGCCAGCACGTCGCGCTCCAGCGCGACGGAAAACTCGGGCGAGGTGGTGCCGAGGTGCACGAGGGTCGTGCCGGCGAGCAGGCGATCGAAGGCAGCCGTACCGCGCTGCAGGGTGTCATCGATCACCTGCTCCGTGGAAAGCATCATCAGCACGACCTCGCACGATGCGAACAACTCGTCCACGGATGCCGCGGCACGAGCGCCGTCCGCGACCAATCGTTCGACAGCGGGCGCGGAGCGATTCCAGATGGCGAGCTCAACACCCGAGGAGACGAGATTGCCGGCCATCGGCTCTCCCATGATCCCCACTCCGAGAAAGCCCACGCGAGGGTTGCCGCTGTATGCATGGGTCGTCGTCGCATCGCTCGTCATCGGCTCCCTTTCGCGCTGGATGCCGTCAGCGAAGACGGCACTCTCCATGCTTCGGCCTCGGGACGGCTCGGGCAACACCGAAGACCGACAGAGTCGGGAAAGATCACGCCGAGGATCCCGACGAACGATCGCGCCCGAGTGCCGTTCCGCGAACCGCTCAGCGCGCGCCCTCGGCCTGAGCCAAGAACGCGTTGCGCTCGGCCTGCTCCGCATATCGGCCCGTGTCGGTGATGCAGTCGGGGCACCAGTGCCCGGCGGTCAGAATCAGGCGCGGACTGCCGGTGAACTCGTGTCCGAACGCGCAGCGCCAGTTCAGCGGCGTGGCGGCATTCCCCGGCACCGGATCGGTGTCGAGCAGCTCGCCGCCGCGAAAGGCCGCCGCTTCGATGTAGTCGGCTTTGGTCCAGTCGCCCGGCGACTTCGATTCGTCGAACCCGTGGTCGAGGTACGTCGGCGTGCGGCTGGGCTCGAGGGGTGTGAACGTCGACCAGTCACCGATCCTGCGCCAGTTCTCGAGCGAACCGAAGAACGCGGCTATCCCCTGTTCATTCCCGCCGCGCACGGCTGCCATCGTGCCCCGTTGCTTGCGGCTGAGGGACTTCATCACGAACTGCTTCACGAGCCAGGGTGGAACGCTGCCCGCATGGCGAACGGATGCCGGAGCCTGCGCGACCGCGCGGGCGAGCGCGTCATCGAGGGTGTCCTCACGGAACGGAACGAGTTGCTCGAGCCGATCGCTGTCGGTGAACCAGTGGCCGTGGAAATTCTTCAAGGCGAACCAGTCCCGGTCGTACCACCTCGTGACATCCCGAACGCCCATGGCCGCGCCGATCGCCACCAGCAGCTGCCAGTTGGTCAGGCGCCATCCCTCGCCGCCGCCGATGTTGTAGATGTCGCCCCAGAACTCGGGCGGCAGCTCCGGCTCGCACAGGTTCGCGACCAACCGGGCGGAGTCTTCGGCCGACGCCCACTCCAGCGCGCCGTCGAGCGGCGAGTGGGTCATGATCGGATCGCGGATCTCGATCAACGCGGGATGGAAGATGCCCGTCTGACGCAGCCACACCCACTTCGGCAGGCCGGAGTCCACGAGGGCCTTCTCTGCCACGACCTTCGTCTGGCCGTACTCGTCGAACCGCGACACCCGCAGCGGATCGCCCACCCGACCCCAGTGCTGCGGCGGGTTGCGATCCCCGGTCTCGGCCACCGACCCGACGCCAACGACGCCGACCCTCGACGGATCGGGCAGGGCTGCGACAGCCGAGATGATGTTGCGCATTCCTCCGATGTTGACCCGCCTCGTCAGCTCAGGGTGATCGTCGGCGAGTGGTGAGACGAGGCCGCCGAGATGCACAACCAGGTCGACGTCGCCCACGCAGGATGCCACGATCTCGTAGTCGGTCAGGTCGCCCCACACGATCTCGAGGTTGTCCATGTCGTCGAACTGCCGCAGAGCGGTTCTGCTCTGCTCGCCCGGCCGGCACAGTGCGATCACGCGCACGCGATCAGCTCTCTCACGCAGTTCTCTGAGGGTGGCCCTGCCCCAGTTGCCAGTCGCGCCGGTCAGCAGCACACGGGTGCGCTGATCGCGTGGGTGAGCGTGGTCGTCGGCCAACCGATCGTCCTTCCTCAGCGATGAGGATCCGTCGGGCAAACGCTACGCCCTCGCCACGGCGAGCGAGCCGGCCGGCACGGCGTCACTGCGTGACGAAGTCGATGAGCTCCTCCACCCGGCCGAGGAACGCCGGCTCCAGGTCTCGATAGGTCGTCACCGTCGACAGAATGCGCTTCCACGCCCGGGCGATATCGGCCTGATCCTCGTGCGGCCAGCCGAGCGAGACGCAGATGCCCTTCTTCCATTCGATGCTCCGCGGAATCTTCGGCCACGCCTTCATGCCGAGCCGCTGCGGGCGCACCGCCTGCCAGACGTCGATGTACGGATGCCCGACGATCAGCACATGCGCGCCGTGCGGACCGCGCGCCACGGCATCCGCGATCCTGGTCTCCTTCGAGCCCGGAACGAGGTGATCGACGAGCACGCCGATGCGCTTCTGAGCGGTCGGGTGCGTGTCACGCATGATCGTCGCCAGGTCGTCGATGCCGCCCAGGTATTCGACGACGACACCCTCGACACGCAGATCGTCTCCCCACACCTTCTCGACGAGCTCGGCGTCGTGTCTGCCCTCCACGAAGATGCGGCTGGCGCGCGCGACTCTGGCCGGGGCATCCGCGACGCCGAACGATCCGGATGCCGTGCGCTTCGGACCCTGCCGCGTCGTCTTCGGTGCGGGTGCGACGAGTACGACGGGCTTGCCGTCGACGAGGTAGCCGCCACCGAGGGGGAAGGCTCGCACCTTGCCGTGCCGGTCTTCAAGCTGCACGAGCCGATTCTCGATGCCGACGACGGCGCCGGTGTATCCGGAATCGGCGAGCTCGACCACGAGATCGTTCTCGGCCGCGATCGTCTGCGGTTGCACCAGGCCGCGCCCCCGCCAGTTCCCGGCGAGCACGTCGCCGCCGTATGGGTCGTCGAAGGTCACCCGTCAACGCTAGCGGTGGGCTGGCCGCCAGCGCCCAGATCGAGCGCAGCGAGTCCCGGTTCCCTGATCGGGCACGGGGCCGGGTACGCGCTCGCGGCACGGATGCCAGGATCGAGATCATGACTTCGAAGACGATTCTGTTCATCGGCGGCACCGGCACCATCAGCTCGGCGTGCGTGGCACGCGCTGTCTCACGCGGGGCATCCGTGACCGTGCTGAACCGAGGGAACTCGCGCACACGCCCGCTCCCGGACGGCGTCGAGGAGCTGCAGGCCGACATCCGCGATGCTTCGACCGTGGATGCCGCTCTCGGCTCACGCGAGTTCGACGTCGTGACCGAGTTCCTGGCCTTCACGCCGGACCATGTCGCAGCCGACGTTGCACGGTTCGCCGGCCGAACCGGCCAGTACGTCTTCATCAGTTCGGCGAGCGCCTACCAGACTCCCCCTCAGCGGATTCCGGTGACGGAGTCGACTCCGCTGCGCAACCCGTTCTGGAAGTATTCGCAGGACAAGA
>DASZMW010000267.1:0-3116 GCA_035551735.1 Humibacter sp.
TCGCCGTGCTCACCGTTCTGGGGTGGACCATGCTCGGTCATGCGCTCGTGGCATCCCCGTTCCTCGCTGTCATCGCGGCGAAATGGCGTCGGCGACGAGCGCGACGATCGACACGGGTGCTTCCTCGCGGGCGCATCGCCGGCGCGTGGAATGAATTCGCGGATTCCGCTGTCGATCACGGCTACTCGCCGCCCGGGTTCGCGACCCGCAGCGAGGTCGCGGAGACCGTCGGCGGACCGCGTCCCACGCTTCTGGCGTCGGTCGCCGATCGTGCAGCGTTCGGCAGGGCTGAACCCGATGACACCGACGCCGACCAGGTGTGGCGGGCCGTCGACGAGTTGCGTCGTGACCTCAACGCGCGCACGACCCGGTGGGGCCGGTTGCGTGCGAAGGTCTCATTGCGCTCCCTCGGCGGCTACCGTGGAAGCAGAGGGAACACCGGGCGCGGGGGGAGGCGGTCGTGAACTGTGCAGCATGCGGTGCGGCGCTACCCGACGGCGCCATGTTCTGCGGCAGGTGCGGACGCTCCGTGAGCGCGACCGCGGTGCCCAGATCGAAGGTGGCAGACCCGCGTCCTGGCGACACGACGGTGATCTCGCCGTCGATGAGGCGCTCCGTGCTGGATGCCGCAGCGCAGCAGTCGCAAGATGTCCGGCACGTGGACCCGGCTCAGGATGCCTCACCAGACACCGCTGCTTTCCGCACCAACGAGCAACTCATCGTCACGGCCGAGATCTCCGTGCTCTCGACCGAATCCATCCCGCCGACCGATGACTCTCCGGCCCCCGTTCCCTATGTGCTGTCCTTTTCGACGGGCGAGCGTGTCGTCGTCGTCGGAGCCGGCCTGCTGGGGCGACGGCCTTTCGCCCAACCGGGGGAACGGTTCGACCAACTGGTCTCGATCGCGGATCACGAGAGGTCGGTCTCGAAGACCCATCTCGAGTTCGGCGTGGAGGCTGGCGAGCTGTGGGTCTGCGACCGCTACTCGGCCAACGGCACCGTGATCATCCCTCCTGCCGGGGCTCCACGTCGCTGCGAACCCGGTCGTCGCTATCGGGTTCCGCGCGGTGGCAAGGTGGAGATCGGCGACCGCTGGTTCGACGTGCGCTGAAGGTCTCCGCGTCCCCAGGCGCTGCCTGAGTGGGGGCATCCCCCGATACTCGTTCGACGCACTCGCGCCCCGGCTCGAACAACTGGACTGGGTGCATGCCAGCGCCCGGTGCCTCCCCGATCGATTCCGTGACGTTGCCGAGGCATCCTTCGCCTCAGCAGCGTGCACCGTTTCCCTTGCTCGCGGTACTGGCGCCGTTGGCAGGCGCAGCGGCGCTTTTCGCGATCACACGATCGCCCATGATGATCGCCTTCGCCGCGCTCAGCCCGGTGATCGCGATCGCGAGCACGTTCGACGGCCGGGTCGCGGCTCGTCGCAGACGACGATCCGAGGCGCGCGTCTATCGTGCTGCTCGCGAGCGCTTTCTCGATGATGTCGCCGTTGCCCACGCACGGGAGCGCGCGCTCCTGAACGCCGCGCATCCCGGGGCGGACGCCTTGATGACCGATCCGGCTCACCGGGCCAGACGGTGGGCTGCGTCGACGGAGCGATTCGCGCCTGTGCGCATCGGCACAGGGCGTGCGCCGAGCACTCTGCCGGTCTCCGGAACAGCGGATACCGACGAGGATCGCGACCTTCTGGCCGCCTGCCGCATCGTCGACGGCGCCCCGGTCGTGGTCGACCCGGTGGCCGGCATCGGCGTCGTGGCGCCGGCCATCATCGGGAGGGCGCTCGTGCGCGGACTCGTCGCGCAACTCTCGGATGCGCATCCGCCAGGGGTGCTCGCCATCACGGCTCCGCCAGGAGACGTCTACGACTGGCTCGACGACTATCCGCACGCGGCGCAGGCCGACGGGGAGCACCTTCGTCTGCGCATCATCGATGATCACCCCGATGCTGCGGAGCGATCGGATGCCGCTCGTCCCGGACCCGAGTCGGATCCATCGCACCCGCCCGAGGCCGACATCCGAGCGAGGGACGCGCCCTTCGGCCGACGGACCACGACGGCAGTGCTGGCGCTTGCTGCCGACGTCGACGGTCTTCCGATGGGATGCGGCGAGGTCCTCGAGGTGGACGTGGCGGGAAGGATCAATCGGCTCAGCGCACCGGAGGCTCCCGAGGCGCTGCGCGGTGAGCTCATCACCGCCAGATCCACGGCGTTATTCGGCGACGACCTCGCATCCGCCGCGCTCTCGAGGGGCGTCACAGGCGGGCGTTCGTTGCCCAACACGGTCGCTCTGGCCGATCTGTCCGATCTGTCCGATGCTGCGCCGAGCGAGTCGATAGACGGGTTGCCGGCGGTCGTCGGAGTCACCGCCGCGGGTCCGCTCGTACTCGACCTCGTAGCGTCGGGGCCGCACGCCATCGTGACCGGAACGACGGGCAGCGGTAAAAGCGAACTGCTGATCTCGTGGGTGCTCGGTATGGCTGCGTGCGCCGCTCCCGATCGCGTGAACTTCCTGCTTGTCGACTTCAAAGGCGGAACGGCGTTCGCGCGGCTGTCCGCGCTGCCGCACACGGTCGGCGTTGTCACAGATCTGGGTCACGGCGAAGCGGACAGAGCCCTGAAGAGCCTTCGGGCCGAGCTCCGCAGGCGTGAAGCGGTGCTCGCGGATCTCGGGATCGCCGACGTACGCGACTCGCACGCCGCGCCTGCGCGCCTCGTCATCGTGGTCGACGAGGCCGCGGCGATGCTCGCGGCCTTCCCCGACCTCGCCTGGCTGTTCGCCGACGTCGCGGCACGCGGCAGGGCGCTCGGCGTGCACCTCATCCTCGGAACACAGCGTTCGACCGGAGTCCTCGCCGATGGGTTGCTGGCCAACTGCGCACTACGCGTCTCACTGCGCCTCAGCTCCGAGAGCGACAGCACGGCGCTGCTCGGAACGGATGCTGCAGCGCGACTACCTCATGCGGTGCCAGGGCGCCTCGTGGTCGCCAGAGACGGCGAGATCCTGACCGCCCAGGCCGCGACCGCCGAACCGTCCGATGTCAGCTCGATCGCCGGCAAGTACCCGACGACGGCACCCGTCCGCGCACCGTGGCTTCCCGCGTTGCCCGAGCGCAT
>DASZMW010000268.1:0-2425 GCA_035551735.1 Humibacter sp.
TGTACGCGGAGGGCGCACAGCGACTGCATCGTGCCACCAGCGACTTCCTCGGCGAGCGTGCTGCCCGCACCCCGTTCGTCATCGGCGTCGCCGGTTCGGTGGCGGTCGGCAAGTCCACGATCGCGCGCCTTCTGCGCGAGCTTTTGAGTCGCTGGCCCACCACCCCGAACGTGCAACTGGTGACGACCGACGGATTCCTGCTGCCCAATGCTGAGCTCGAGCGGCGAGGGATCATGAGCCGCAAAGGCTTCCCCGAGTCGTACGATCGCCGAGCGCTGCTGCGCTTCGTCACCGCCGTGAAGAGCGGCGCCGACGAGGTGCGCGCGCCGTTCTACTCGCACCTCAGCTACGACATCGTGTCCGACGCCCAGGTGGTAGTGCGGCGTCCTGATGTTCTCATCGTCGAGGGCCTCAACGTGCTGCAGCCGGCCGGGGGCGGCAACCGTCTCGCGGTGAGCGACCTCTTCGACTTCAGCATCTACGTGGATGCCCGTGCTACCGACATCGAGAACTGGTACGTGGAGCGCTTCCTCAAGCTGCAGCGAGGGGCGTTCGCCGATCCGAAGTCGTACTTCCACCGGTACGCCTCGCTCACCGGCGAGGAGGCGCGGGCCCAAGCGCTGTCGATCTGGCGCGCGATCAACGAGCCCAACCTGCTGCAGAACATCCGCCCGACGAGGTCGAGAGCGAAGCTCGTGCTGCGCAAGGGCACCAACCACACCGTCTCGACGGTGCTGCTCCGCAAGCTGTAGCACCCGCCCACCCCCGCCCACCGCCGGTCGAGTAGCGCGCCGAAGGCACGGGTATCGAGACCCGCCGGACGTGATCTCGATACGCGTGCGACCTTCGGTCGCTCGCTACTCGATCAGCGAGAGGGAGCGACTACCGTGCGAGTTGCACGCGCACAACGTCGGCGAGCGCGTGTGCGTGGCGGTCAGCAGTCTCCTGGTCGGCGGCCTCGACCATCACGCGCACCATGGGTTCCGTGCCGGACGGACGCAGCAGCACACGACCTGTCTCGCCGAGCGCGACCTCGGCGTCGGAGACCGCCTTCGCGATCACGACGTCGTCCTTCAGGCGATGGTGGTCGACTCCGCGCACGTTCACGAGGATCTGCGGGTACACCGTCATGCACGCAGCGAGCTCGGAGAGCGGCTTGCCCTTGCGTGCGATCTCGCTGACCAGGTGCAGTCCGGTCAGGATGCCGTCGCCCGTCGTCGCGAACTCGCTCATGATCACGTGCCCAGACTGCTCGCCGCCGAGCGAGAAGCCGTTCTCGTTCATGCGCTCCAGCACGTAGCGGTCGCCGACGCTGGTTTGCACCACGTCGATGCCGTTCTCGGCCATCGCGAGGCGCAAGCCGAGGTTGCTCATCACCGTGGTGACCAACGTGTTCTGGTGCAGCTTGCCGCGCTCGGCCATGCTGAGGGCGAGGATGGCCATGATCTGGTCGCCGTCCACGCTCTTGCCGTCCGCGTCGACGGCGAGGCAGCGGTCAGCATCGCCGTCGTGCGCGATCCCCACGTCGGCGCCGTGCTTGACGACGGCCTCCGCGAGCTTGTCGATGTGCGTCGACCCGACGCCGTCGTTGATGTTCATGCCATCGGGATCGTCGCCGATCACGGTGACCCTGGCACCGGCATCCGTGAACACCTCGGGAGAGATGCCGGCGGCCGCGCCGTTCGCGCAGTCGAGCAGCACGTGGATGCCGTCGAGCCGGTGCGGCAGGCTCGCCAGCAGGTGGAGTACGTAGCGGTCCTCGGCGTCGGCGAAGCGCCTGATGCGGCCGACGTCCGCGCCGGTCGGCGTCAGCTTCGGCTTGCCGAGTGCGGCCTCGATGCGGTCCTCGACCACGTCGGGCAGCTTGGTGCCGCCACGGGCGAAGATCTTGATGCCGTTGTCGGGCGCCGGATTGTGCGACGCCGAGATCATCACGCCGAAATCCGCGCCGATGTCGGCGATCAAAAAGGCCGCAGCCGGGGTCGGGATGACCCCGGCGTCGAGAACATCGACGCCGGAGCTCGCGAGTCCGGCCGCGACCGCGGAGATCAGAAACTCACCCGAGACGCGGGGATCGCGGGCCACGACAGCCACAGGGCGTTTGCCCTGGGCACGTCGCGCCTCCGCGCTGCGTCCCTGCGTGAGCACGACGGCCGCCGCCTGGGCAACGCCCAGAGCGAGATCCGCCGTCAATTCGCCGTTCGCGAGCCCGCGAACGCCATCCGTACCGAAGAGCCGTGCCATGAAGCCGCAGCCTACGAGCGCTGAATCAGCGCTTCGAGTACTGCGGGGCCTTGCGGGCCTTCTTGAGACCGGCCTTCTTGCGCTCCTTGACCCGTGCGTCACGGCTCAGGAAGCCGGACTTCTTCAGGGTCGCGCGGTTGTTCTCCTCGTCGATCTGGTTCAGCGCACGGGCGATGCCGAG
>DASZMW010000269.1:0-9018 GCA_035551735.1 Humibacter sp.
GTAGGCCATCATGCCGACGAGAGAGAAGCCCGCGCGCGAGGCGATGTGGGCCGCCAAGGTGGCGGCCTGCTCCGCGGAGTGCACGGGCGAACGGAACACGCCGATGCGTCCGACCGGGCCGTACCACGAGGCATCCAGCTCGAGGGCGACGCGGATCGTCTCACGCTTGTCGGGGGCGATGACGCGGTCGATGAAGTCGAGATGATCGACCGAGTCGACCATGAGTGTGACGCGGGAAGCGAGTTCTGGCGACGATGCCAGACGCCGAAGCGCGGACCGGTCGCCCGTCGGGTAGCCGATGACGACATCCTCGATCGGCGCGTGTTCCTTGTCGCCCTCCGCCAGCCAGAGACCCTCGGCGAGCGTGTAGGCGAGCACCCCGTGATAGCCGGGCAGCGCCAGCACAGCATCGACCACGGATCGCACGCGCACCGACTTGGACGCGACTCTGATCGGTGTGCCCGCCGCACGGCGCAGCATGTCGTGCGCGTTGGCACGCAGCGCGTCGAGCTCGAGAACGGCCACCGGCGCATCGAGGTGCGCGGTCGCCGCGGTCAGCGACGGCCAGTAGAGCGCCGCGTTGCCCCAGCGCCTGCGGGATGCCTCTGGTGGCAGGGCGAGGTCGATCGCGCTCGCCCCGACGGTCGATGTCGTGGTTGTGGATGTCTTCGCCACGCCTGCGGCCTTTCTCGCGGACATCAGCGCACCGCTTTCACTCGAGAGACGGCGACCGCGCCCGCGAACGCGAACACGGCAGCCATGATGAACAGGCCCATGAATCCGGTGGCGAACACCATGAATGCGCCGATCAACGGCGCAGCGGCCTGCGGAACGGCCGTGGCGATGTTCATGATGCCGAGGTCCTTGCCCCTGGTCTCCGGGTCGGGAAGCACCTGGGTCGCGAGAGCCTGGTCGACGGCGAGGAAGCATCCGTAGCCGAGGCCGAGCAGACCGGCGGCGACCATGGTGACGCCGAACGTGGGGACGAAGGCGAGGATGATCGCGGCGACCGCCTGGAGTGCCGACGACAGGAAGACGAACGCCTTGCGTCTGCCGAGCACGTCGGAGAGCTTGCCGAGCACGAGCGCCGCGATGATCACGAAGACCATGTAGATGAGCACGAGCACGATGAGGTCGTCCTGGGCGTGCTTGTCGTGCAGGCCGAACTCGAGGAAGTAGAGCAGAAGGCTCGTGCCGAACGCGTTGCCGAAGTTGACGAGCACTCGGCTGAGCAGCGTCCAGCCGAAGTCGGGGTAGCGCTTCGGACTGATCCAGAGCGAGTCGATCATGGCGCGCAGAGACCACGGGGCGCGTTGGGAGGGCAGCAGCACGGCATCCGGAATGAAGAGGAACGGCACGACGAACACGACGAGCAGCACCGCCATCGCCGTGTAGCCCGCGAAGGTTCCCAGGGCGAGGATCGTGACGAGCAGGATGCCCGCGATGGTTCCGACGGCTTGCGGGGCGGACAGCCATCCGGAGACGTACCCGCGTTGATCCACCGGCACCTGGTCGCTGATCGTGGCCGTGAGAGCGGCGGTGAGCACGCAGAATCCGGTCAGGGCGAGGCACCAGAAGATGCCGATGCCGACCATGGTCGTCTGTGCGCCGAGGAGGAGGAGCGCCACGGCGAACAGCACCGCGCCGGCGAGGATCCACGGACGACGCCGTCCGAACCTGCTCGTCGTTCGGTCGGAGAGAGCTCCGGTCACGGGGAATGCGACGATCGCGAACAGAGCCGAGATGCCCGAGATGATGCCGAACGCGACCACGTTCTGTACCCAGTCATCCGTCTTCAGCTGCTCCTGAATCTGGGTCGGAAGCAACAGCTGCACGGGGGTGAGCTGCGCCATCCACACCCCGAACCAGGCGAGAGCGAAGGCAGCTATCCAGCGGCCGCCGACGCGCCGGACGGGCTCGGCGAAGACGGCGACCGTGAGCGGCGCACCCGGCAGCGCCGCGTTCTCGGCGGTCATGCGCTTACGCCACTCTTAAGCGAAGCCGAGGGCTCATCGTGCGTCGCCTCGGAGTGCGCGAGTGGCTTGCTCAGTCGCGAGACGGCATCCGCGACGACGTCGATGAAACGGTGCGCTGCTTCGTCATCGTGCGTGGCGAGCCAGGTGGTGGTGAGCCCGTCGGTGAATCCGACGAGCACCTTCGCCACCTCGTCGATCGGCACGATCCAGCGCGCGCCGACCAGCTGCTCCGCCGTCCTCAACGATGCCTCTGCGAGCTCGAAATAGCTCGCATACTGCTGCGCGGCCAGTCGCTCCGCACCCGCTGTGCGCTGCGAATAGAACGCGAGCTCGAACATCGCGCGCTCGTGATCCGGGTCCGACGTGACTCCCGCGAAGTAGTGTCGAAGTCCGCTTCGCAGGGCGTCCCGCATGTTCGTGGGGGCCGATTCCGGAGCGATCGCCTGGAGTATCGAGCTCTCCTCGCGCTCCACGACGTGGCGCACGACCTCGCGCATCAGCTCGTCGCGGGATTCGAACGCGTAGTGGAACGACGCCTGCGGCATCTCGGCCTCGGCCGAGATGGCCCGCGTCGTGGCTGCGTGCACGCCCTGCTCGGCGATGACGCGAAGGGCTGCTGCGACGAGCGCACTGCGACGCTCGGCGATCGACATGCGCGTCATCGGCGCGGTCCTGGTGGTGCGAATTCGGTCGTGGTCATCTGTCGCTCTGCTCTCCATCGGGCGGAACTGGGTCAATTGACCAAGTATGCACCAATCAGAGGGCTCGTGCACGCGTCTCGGGGCGCGGCCGAGCGACGTTTCAGAAGTGCCTGCCCGCCCGGATGCTGTCGGCGCCGAGCACGCTCAGAAGGGCGAGGGCATCCGCATCCCGAGAGCCAACCGGCGCGGTATACAGCACGAGGTGCTGATCACGATCGGCGAGGGTGAGCACATCGCAGTCGACCGTCACCGCCCCGACCGCGGTGTCGGTGAACGTCTTACGCAGCGTTGGGCCCGCCTGCACGTCGTGGCGTTCCCAGAGCCGGGCGAACTCGGTACTGCTAGAGCGGAGTTCCTCGACAAGGCCGGTCACGGCGGGATCGGACGGATACCGCGCGAGAACGCCCTCCAACTCCATCACGACGTGCTGACGGAACTCCGTGGCGTCGGAGACACCGAAGAGCGGCGGCTCGGTACTGGTCGGTGCGAGAAATGCCATACGGGCGAGGTTGCGCTCGTCCGTGGGCAGCGAGGAGAAGTCCGTCATCAGCGCGACCGCGAGGTCGTTCCAGGCCAGCACCTCGAACGTGGCCGACATCACGATCGCGGCCGTCTGCGGCAGCCGCTCGAGAACCGCGAGAATGCTGGGGCGCACCTCGCGCGGATGCAGCCCTGTGCGGCTCGGCGCCGTGCCTGCAAGGCGGTGAAGGTGATCGGACTCCGCGTCGGTGAGTCGCAGCGCAGCCGCGATACCGGCCAGGACCTCGGCGGACGGACGAGGTGCTCTCCCCTGCTCGAGACGCACGTAGTACTCGGTCGAGATGTGCGCGAGCACCGCGACTTCCTCACGGCGAAGACCGGGCGTCCTGCGCCGCGGTCCGGAAGAGAGACCGACGTCCTCCGGGCGGAGCCGTTCGCGCCGTGTGCGGAGGAACACTCCGAGCTCCTGCTTGTCCATGCTCCAAGTGTGCGCGCAGCGCGGCCGCGGATCCTGGTACTGTCTGTGCCTGCATCCGGGACCGCTGCCGGGGTGACGCTGTCTACATGACACACGACATGCACTCAACCACTCTCGGTCTTCTCAACGACAAGGTCGTCTTCATCACCGGTGCCAGCCGAGGCATCGGCGCCGCCGCCGCTCACCTCTTCGCTCGAGAGGGCGCCACCGTCGTACTCGCAGCCCGCAGCACGGATGCCCTCGAGGCGATCGTCACGCAGATTCGCGATGACGGCGGCACCGCGGCATCCGTCCCGCTCGACCTCGCCGACCGGGCGAGCATTCGTGGGGCGGTGGACCGCGTCGCGGAGTTGTACGGACGACTCGACGGAGCGTTCAACAACGCGGGAGCCGGCCAGCAGCCCGGGCCCCTCGACGCGACCAGCGATGACGACATCGATCTGCAGTTCGCCGTGAACTTCCGCGCACACTGGACGGCCATGACCGCAGAGGCCGCGCTCATGCGCCGCACGGGAGGAGGAGCCATCGTCAACACTTCCAGCATCGGCAGCCGGCGTGCCAACCCCGCCCTCCCGGCGTACGGCGCCATGAAGCGAGCGCTCAACAGCCTCACGGAGACCGCCGCTGTGAGCTGGGCGAGGGACGGCATCCGCGTCAACGGCATCACGCCCGGCGGCACCGCCACGGAGATGATGGATGCGTGGGAGGTCGCGACCCCCGGCATCCTCGAGCAAGTGAAGTCGGCCATTCCGCTCGGCCGGATGGCCGAGCCTCGCGAGGTCGCTGAGGCGGCTGCCTGGCTGCTCAGCGACCGCGCATCGATGGTGACGGGTGCGATTCTGCCGGTCGACGGCGGCGCTGGGGCATGAGGCATGAGGCATGAGGCATGAGGCTCCGCCTCATCCCTGTCATCATTGAGAGACCGGGAGCGTGCCCGCAACGTGGAGGTGCGACGTGAAATTTCAGGCGACGGTGGAGCCGCAGGAACCCATGAGGGGGCTCGAGATCGCGCCAGGCGCCGTCGAAGCCCTTGGCGCCGGCAAGCGACCGAGGGTGATCGTGACGATCAACGGGCACTCGTGGCGCACCAGGGTGGCGTTGACGCGCGGCCGCGAACTCATCGGGCTGAGCAATGCGAACCGTCAGGCATCCGGTGTCGTGATCGGTGAGGTGGTCGTCGTCGATCTTGAACTCGATACCGAGCCGCAGACGGTGACCGAGCCGCAGGAACTCCATGAAGCGCTGGATGCCGATGGCACGGCCCGCGAGGCCTTCGACCGGTTGACGATCAGTCAGCGACGCCAGCAGGTGCGGGTGATCGAGGAGGCCAAGGGCGCTGACACTCGCGCAAGGCGAATCCAGAAACTGGTCGCGGAACTCCAGGAGCCCGACGGCTCCTAACGCCACCCGCTTTCGTGTCGCATCTCAATCGCTTGTGCTCGCGGCTACGCCGCTCAACAAGCTCAATCGCCTCGGCAACGAATGCAAGCATTCGCTGCTCTCGGCTCAATCGCTGTGCTCGCGGCTACGCCGCTCAACAAGCTCAATCGCCTCGGCAACGAATGCAAGCATTCGTTTCTCTCGGCTCAATCGCTTGTGCCCCCGCTGGGACTCGAACCCAGACTGAAGCGATTTTAAGTCGCCTGCCTCTGCCGATTGGGCTACGGGGGCTCCCGCTCAAATACTCAGGCTAGCCGAGCACAGAAACGAAACGACCGCGCAGGACGGTCCCCACGCGGTCGTTTCGTACGATCTCGATGCTCAGCCCGCGACGGATGCCTTCGCGGCCTTCTGGTCGGCCTTCGGCTTCTCGTCGGCCTTCGGCGCGGCTGCCTCGACCTGAGGCTTCGGACGCGAGGCGAACTCCTCGAACACCGCGCGCGGAGTCTGCACCGCAGCGAGCGACACATTGTCACGACCGAGCCAGAAGTCCAGCCACCAGTCGCCGATCACGCGCCACTTGCGCTCCCAGCTCGGCATGGCCAGACCGTGGTACCCGCGGTGCATGAACCAAGCGATCAAGCCCTTCACCGCGATGTTGCGGTACTGGTACACGCCGATCCCCAGACCGAGGCCTGCCACCGCGCCGAGGCCCTTGTGGAAGTACTCCTTGATACCCTCGCCGCGCATCGTCGCGACGATGTTCTTCGCGAGCAGCTTCGCCTGGCGAACGGCGTGTTGAGCGTTGGGAACGCAGTAGCCGCCGACGCCCATTCCCGTGAGGTCGGGAACGGCCGCCACGTCTCCGCAGCCCCACGCATCCGCGATGGCGTCGTCATCGGTGCCGACGCGCAGGTCGGCACGAACGCGCAGACGGCCGCGCTCCTCGATCGGCAGATCGGTGTGACGCACGATCTCGGGGTTCGCCATCACGCCGGCGGTCCACACGATCAGGTCGGCATCGAAGCTCTCGCCGGTGGACAGCTCGATGTGCCCGTCGACCGCGCTGGAGAGCTGCGTCTCGAGGTGGATCTCCGCACCACGCTCCGCGAGGTTCTTGATCACCCAGTGGCTCGTGGGCAGCGAGACCTCGGGCATGATGCGCCCCATGGCCTCGATGAGGTGGAAGTGCGTCTCTTCGAACGTGATCTGCGGGTAATTCTTGAGCAGGGCGCTCGCGAATGCACGAAGCTCCGCGAAGATCTCGATGCCCGCGAAACCGCCTCCGATGACGACGAACGTGAGCAGTCGCTCGCGCTCGGGACCCGCGGGAAGGGCCGCAGCCTTGTCGAAGTTGCCGAGCACGCGGTCGCGGATGGCGACGGCCTCCTCGATGTTCTTCAGGCCGATGGCTTCGTCGGCGACGCCCGGAATCGGGAACGTGCGGCTGACGGCGCCGGCGGTGATGACGACCTGGTCGTACTCGAATTCCCACGGCTCGCCGATCGCCGGTGTGATCGTCGCCTTCTTCTCGGCGTGGTTCACATAGGTGACCTTCGCAGAGATGATGTTCGTCTTCTTCAGGTGGCGACGGTGGCCGACCACCGCGTGACGCGGCTCGATCTCACCGGCTGCGACCTCGGGAAGGAACGGCTGGTACGTCATGTAGGGCAGCGGGTCGACCAGCGTGACCTCTGCCTCGCCCTTGCGGAGCCACTTCTCAAGTTTCCAAGCTGTGTAGAAACCGGCGTAGCCGCCGCCGACGATCAGGATTTTGGGCACAGTACAGCGTCTCCTTGAAACGAAAAGTATCGGTCTAATCTACCGCACGAGGTAGTCAGCACATTCACAGGCATCCGGCGACCAATCGGCCCGCGCCAGGGCCAGGTCGCCGATGGGGTTCACACCCGGTCCTGCGGCCAGCGAATGGGCCGCGAGCGCGTGCAGGCATTTCACCCTGGTGGGCATGCCGCCTGCGGAGAATCCGACGATCTCTTCCACATGGTCGATGCGGTCGCGATCGGCGAGGTAAGCGTGATGGGCGGCGTCGTATGCCGCCCTCACATCTTCGTCATCTTCGAGCAGCTGCGTGAACTCGGCCATGACACCGGATGCCTCCAGGCGCGACATCGCCGCCGTCGCCGCGGGGTGACTCAGGTAGTACAGCGTGGGGAACGGCGCGCCTTCCGGGAGCCGGGGTGCCGTCGCGACAACGGTAGGGGCTCCGCAGATGCAGCGCGCCGCGATTCCGACCACGCCGCGCGCCGAGCGCCCCAGCTGCGCTGAGACGATCTCGATGTCGCGTTCCGACACCGGATCGAACGGTGGTGTTGTCATGGAGTCACTTCGTGAGCTGATCGGCGGTCTGATCGGTCAATCCCGCCGTCAAGAACGACCCGGCCAGCGCGTCCAACCAGTCGCTCTTGGTCGACTGGATGTCGGTGCTCACTTCGGTGGCATCCTTCTTCGGTGCCGGCGGGCGATCGTCGATGACAAGATAGCTGGTCTCCCCCGGCATCACGAAAAGCAGCCGATCTCTGGCCTGCGCTCTGATGTAGTCAGGATCCTTCCAGTCCGACTCCTGCTTCGTCAGATCGGATACTTTCGCGGCCGTGTCGGCATTGCTTTTCTCGAGGCCCGCGATCTCGTGTTGCTGATCGATGTACAGGTGAAGCGTCGGCGCGATCACGAGAACGCCCATCACGACGAGGCCCAGCATCACGAAGCTGAACCAGGAGAATCGGATGCCGCGCAGCCATTTCGCGGACACGCGGCGGTTCGGGACGGCCATTGTTCAAGCTTCTCGCATGACCGCCCCGATGCGGCCGAACTACGCCGTGAAGCGCGGGAACGCGCCGCGCCCGGCGTAGACCGCAGCCGTGTCGAGCTCTTCCTCGATGCGAAGGAGCTGGTTGTACTTCGCCACTCGCTCGCTGCGTGCGGGGGCACCGCTCTTGATCTGGCCGGAGTTCACCGCGACGACGAGGTCGGCGATCGTGGTGTCTTCGGTCTCACCCGAGCGGTGCGAGAACATCGTCGTGTACCCGGAGCGATGCGCCAGCTCGACGGCGTCGAGCGTCTCCGAGAGAGTTCCGATCTGGTTGACCTTGACGAGCAGGGAGTTCGCGACGCCCAGCTCGATGCCCTTGGCGAGACGCTTCGGATTCGTGACGAAGAGGTCGTCTCCGACGAGCTGGATCTTCGAGCCGAGCTTGTCTGTGAGCAGCTTCCAGTTCTCCCAGTCGTCCTCGGCGAGTGCGTCTTCGATGGTGAGGATCGGGTAGGAGTCCACGAGGTCCGAGTAGTAGTCGATGAGTTCGGGCGCAGACCACTGCTTCTTGTCGAGCGTGTAGACGCCGTCGTCGAAGAACTCGGTGGCGGCGGCATCCAGTCCCAGTGCGATGTCGGAGCCCGGCGTGAATCCGGCCTTCTCGATCGCCTTCACGAGAAAGTCGAGGCCTTCGCGGTTGCTGGGCAGGTCGGGAGCGAATCCGCCCTCGTCGCCCAGCCCAGTGCTGAAACCGGCTGCCTTGAGCTCGGACTTGAGCACGTGATAGGTCTCTGCACCCCAGCGCAGCGCCTCGCGGAAGCTGGATGCGCCGATCGGAGCGAGGAAGAACTCCTGCATGTCGATGCCGTTGTCGGCGTGCTCGCCGCCGTTGATGACGTTGAACAGCGGAACGGGAAGCACGTGTGCGTTCGGACCGCCGACGTAACGGAACAACGGCAGGTCTGCGGCATCTGCAGCGGCACGCGCGACAGCGAGGCTCACGCCGAGAATCGCGTTCGCGCCGACCCGGCTCTTGTTCTCGGTGCCGTCGACCTCGATGAGGGCTGTGTCGACACCGCGCTGATCGGATGCCTCGAAGCCCTCGATCGCCGGCCCGAGATCGTCGAGCACCGCGTCGACGGCCTTACCGACACCCTTGCCGCCGTAGCGGGACTTGTCGCCGTCACGCAGCTCATAGGCCTCGAAGGCACCGGTGGATGCACCGGACGGAAC
>DASZMW010000270.1:0-8168 GCA_035551735.1 Humibacter sp.
ATCTCGATGCGCATGGCGTTCTTGCGTCCGAGTGCGAATCGAGTCGCCTCGAACACACCGATCGCTCCGTTGTCGAAGCGCGCCGTGAATGCCGTCGCGTCGTCGACAGTGACCTGCCCCTTTTCGGCGTCGCTCGCACCCTTGCCACCGAGCCCGACGAGGTCACCACCGACCGGTCGCTCGCCGACGAAGGTCTTCATGATCGCCGAGACACCGGCGATGTCGGAACCGCTGATCCATTGCGCCATGTCGATGCTGTGGGCTCCGATGTCACCCAGCGCGCCGCTGCCGGCCTTCGCCTTGTCCATGCGCCAGGTGAGCGGGGCATCGGCGTCGCTCAGCCAGTCCTGCAGGTACTGCGCGCGCACGTGACGGAGTTCTCCGAGCCTGCCCTCGTCGACGAAGCGCTTCGCGAGCGCGAGGGCAGGCGTGCGGCGATACGTGAAGCCGCACATCGCGAACACGCCGCGTGCGGCCGCCGCTCGCGCGACATCCGCCATCTCCTCCGCTTCCTCTACGGAGTTGGCCAGAGGTTTTTCGCAGAGAACGTGCTTGCCGGCCTGAAGTGCGGCGATCGCGATCTCACGGTGGGTGTTGCCAGGCGTGCAGATGTCGATGAGGTCGATGTCGTCGCGCTCGATCAGCCGATGCCAGTCGATCTCGACGCTCTTCCAGCCCTGTCGCTCCGCGGCCGCCGTGACTGCGGAGAGGTTGCGACCGGCGACGGCGGTCAGCTCGGGCGTGAGCGGAAGGTCGAAGAAACGGTGAGCGGTGCGCCAGGCGTGCGAATGAACGGCGCCCATGAACGCGTACCCCACCATGCCGACCCGTAACCGCGGCGTGTTTGCTGCCATTGCGACTCCCTTGTTGCGCAAGTTGACGAGACCGTGCGACGCGGTCTTCTGTATCCTCGCACCGATGATCGCCGCAATCAAGCGACGCTATTCCTCGCAAGTTGCGCAACTTCTCACTAGGATGCCGACATGAGCGATCCGGGGGCGATCACACCGTCGAGCTCACGCGCGGACGGCATCGATGCGCCAGGCGGTGTCACGATGGCAGAACTCGCGCGCCTGGCAGGAACGACGGTGCCGACCGTGTCGAAGGTGCTGAACGGCCGATCCGACGTCTCGGTCACCACCAGGGAACGCGTCATGCGACTCGTCGAGCAGACCGGCTACCGCCGGCGCCCTCGCTCTGGAAGAGCACCCGACAACGAGACCGGCGGCCTCGTCGATCTCGTGATCAGCACGGTGCGCGGCTCATGGGCGAATCTCGTGATGAGCGGGGCGGAGAGCGCTGCAGCCGCTGCCGGACTCGACCTGGTCGTCACCGTCTCGCGCCCAGGCCAGAACGCGAGCTCCGATTGGGTCGCCCGACTGCTCGCCCGCCGCTCGCGCGGAGCTACCCTGGCGCTTCTGACTCCGTCGAGCGCCCAGTTGCAGACGCTCAACGCCGCAGGCATCCCGCTGGTGCTGCTCGACCCGTCCGCCGACTCGGCGGCCGGCGTGCCGAGCATCGGCACCACGGACTGGGCGGGCGGATATGCGGCAGCCGTGCACCTGGCATCCCTCGGCCATCGTCGCATCGGCCTGATCGCCGGGGAGGGCGAGTACCGCTACGGCAGAGCGCGAGTCGACGGGTTCAGGGCCGGCCTGGAGCAGGCCGGCATCGAGCTGCTGCAGAAGCGCATCGGTCACGCATCGTGGAACCGCGACGCCGCAGCATCCGTCGCGAAACGGATGCTCACCTCCGCCTCTCCCCCGACGGCCGTCTTCGCGTGCTCCGACGAGATGGCGCTGGGCGTCTACCAGGCGACCGGCGCACTGGGGGTCGCGATTCCCGATCAGCTGAGCGTCGTCGGGTTCGACGATCTGCCGGAGTCTTCCTGGATCACGCCGGCGATGACCACGGTGCGGCAGCCGATCGAGCAGATGGCGGCTGCCGCGATGCGCATGCTGCTGCGCATGCGCTCCGGGGGCCACTCGGGATCGGCACGCGAAGAGCTCTCGACCGAGCTGGTGGTCCGGGGATCGACGACAACGGCTCGGTAACGGGTTTGGCGTGGTGAGATTTTGTCGTATAGCGTGTCCGTGAGAGCGCTCCCACACTTTCATCACATCTTGATCTCAGTTAGCCGCAACCCCCGTGGGAGAGCACTTGTAAATGTTGACACGCCCAACAAAAGCCTGAAAGATAACCAGCACGGCCGTGGAAGGCGTGGCCACGATCAACGCACCAACACCTGACATTCAACGAAGAATCTCCGGCCGACGCATTCGCGTGGACCGGACGGAAAGGGATCTGATAATGGCATCGGAATCCACTGGCGCAGCCTTCACCCGACGAGGCTTTCTCGGCCTTGCGGGCGGCGTCGCCGCGACGACACTCCTCGCAGCCTGTTCCGGCGGAACCAGCGGCGGCGGCGGCAGCAGCAGCAAGCCGCTGAAGTACTGGAACATGCCGTGGGGCGGCACAGCGTTCAACCCGCTCGACAAGAAGATCACCTTGGCCTACAAGCCGAAGAGCGGTCTTCCGTCGGCGACCTATCAGGAGATCCAGTGGGCGAACTTCACCCAGACGTTCTCCTCGGCGGTCGCCTCCAACACCGGCCCCGCCGTGAGCTCCGGCGGTGGAACCCAGGCGTTCCAGTTCGCCCACCAGGGCAAGATCGCCTACGCGGATGATCTGCTCAGTTCGTGGGGCAGCAACGGCATCAAGGACGACTTCCTCGACGGCCTGCTCGACACGATGAAGACGGATCAGGGCTACGCGGCCGTCCCGTACAATCTCGACGTTCGCTGCTCCTGGTACAACAAGGCGCTCCTCCAGCAGGCCGGCGTCGACGTACCGACGACGTGGGCCGAATACAAGACCGTCTGCGCCGCGCTCAAGAAGATCGGCGTCTACGGCTTCGGCCTCGGTTCCGGTGCGGGCAACTTCACCGGCAGCCACATCCTGACGGCCTTCATGATCAACAACGGCGGCGGTCTCTTCAACGCGAAGAAGGAGCCGGACTGCGTCACCGACGTCAACGTCGAAGCGATGGAGTATGTGCTCGAACTCGTGAAGAACGGCTACTCCGACCCGGCGGCCGCGACCTACACGAGCGCGAACGTGCAATCACAGTGGAAGGCGAAGAAATTCGGCTACGGCTGGGACGGCGCGGGCCTGGTGGCCAGCGTGGGCGATGTCGCGCCCGACATGGTGGTCGGCGATCCGCTGACGAGCGACTCGGGCAAGAAGGGTGGCATCTACTTCCCGAACAACATCATGATGTACAAGAACACCCCCAGCCAGAAGGGCTCGGAGGCGTTCCTGACGTACTACTACAAGAACATGTCCAAGCTGTGGACGGAGAAGACCGGTATCGGCCTCCCCCCGCTGAAGTCCATCGCGAACACCTCGCAACTCAAAGCCGACCCTGTGACGGTGAAGATCCTGAAGGACTGGAACCCGATCTACGGCACCTGGGCGGCCCCGGGCGGAAAGGGTCTGTTCTACAACATCGCCAACACCGTTGACGGCACCCAGCCGATGATCACTTTCGCGCAGGCGATCCTCGGTGGTAAGACGGATGCCAAGACGGCTCTGACGACGCTGCAGAGCGCCATCGAAGGTCTGATGAAGTAAGGACCTCTTTCGGGTGGGCCTCAGCACGAGCGGGGGCCCACCCGTTTTCACTCTTCAAGGTTCTTACTCAGAAAAGCTGTCAAAGGAGAAGCACAATGTCGACCGAGTCCGTGGCCGGTGCGCTGAAGAAGGCGCGGAACGGCGTGGGGGTGGCCGGTTCGGGGCGCTCGCCTGGTTCAGGTAAGCGCGGCCGTGCGATGTCGCACACGTGGACGTTCTTGCTGCTTGCCCTGCCGTCGTTGGTGCTTCTGGTTCTGTTGAACCTGTATCCAGTGATATATGCCGGGTGGCAGTCCACACGCAACGGTGATCTGATCGATTCCGGCGCGTTCGTCGGGTTCCAGAACTATGTGGATGTCGTGCAGCAGCCTGGATTCTGGCATGCGGCCGTGTTCACTCTGGTGTTCACGGTGGTGGGCGTATTCGGTTCGTGGGCCGCCGGGTTGGGTCTTGCTCTTCTGTTGCGGACTCGGATCCCGGCCAACGGTCTGTGGAAGGTGCTGTTGTTGCTGCCGTGGGTGGTGCCAACGGTGGTGTCGGCCACCAGCTGGAACTGGTTGGTTGCGACCCCGCAGTCTCCGCTTCCGCTCCTGGCCCATGCGTTGGGCTTCGGGAACGTGCTGTTCCTGGCTGATCCTCTGCTGGCGCAGATCACGGTCTGCGTGTTCAAGGTATGGATCAGTTTCCCGTTCATGATGATGATGATGTCCTCCGCGTTGGCGTCGGTGGACACCAACGTGTACGAGGCGTCGAAGGTCGACGGTGCGGGCACCTGGCAGACCTTCACCCAGATCACATTGCCGATGATCTCCCGCACCACATACGTGTCGTGGATCCTGATGACGATCTTCTGCGTCAACGACTTCCCCACGATCTTCCTGTTGACCGGTGGCGGACCGGTCAACGCCACCCAATCCCTGGTCGTGCTCGCCTACCAGACCGTGTTCCAGAACTACCAAGTCGGACCCGGCGTCGCGATCGCGTTCCTCATGACCATCGTCCTGGTGATCATCTCGGTGCTGCTGTACCGCCAGATTAGGAAGGTGAACATCGAATGAGCACCGAAACCGCAACCGACCTGCCCATCACCGGCGAACTCCACGTCGGCGTGAACACCGGCGGCAAACGTCGCACCCTGTCCGAGCTCGGCGAACGCGGCAAATGGTGGCGCCTGCTCGCGATCTTCGTGATCACCGCCATCATCCTGGTCCCGATCGTCGCGGTCGTGATCCTGTCCCTGACACCCTCGATCGGATCAACAGCGACCGGGCTGACCGTGGAGAACTTCGGCTCCGTGTTCACCCAGACCTCGGTCGGCACCTGGCTGGTCAACAGCCTCCTCGTCGCCCTGGTCACCGTGGTCGCCGCCGTCGTCATCGCCGCCCCCGCCGGATACGTCCTCTCCCGAGGACGCAACAAACTGGTCTCCTCCTACTCGCTGATCCTGTTCATCGTGCAGTCCCTGCCCGTGGTCACCGCCGTCATCCCCTTGTTCTTCCTGTTCGCTAAGTTCGGACTGGTCGACAACCTCGTCGGCATCATGATCATCTACACCGGCTCCACGATGTCTGTTGCGTGCTGGATGATGGCCGCCTACTTCGACTCCATCCCGATCACCCTCGAAGAAGCAGCCTGGATCGACGGCGCCAGCGTCTTCGGATCCTTCACCCGCATCGTGCTGCGCAACTCGTTGCCCGGTGTGCTCTCCACCGCGATCTTCTCGTTCCTGCTGGCATGGAACGACTACCTCGTTGCCGTGGTCTTCCTGCGGTCCGACCAGAACTACACGCTCCCCATCGGCCTGAACACGTTCTTCCAGCAGAACCAGACCAACTGGGGACTCGTGATGGCCGTCGCGGTGATCATGATGCTCCCGCCGATCATCATCTTCTCCGTGCTCAACAGATACTTCTCCGTCGGCGGTATCGGAGGGTCACTTGCCGGACGCTGACAACGTCGGCGACTTCCAGGAGGGCGGGCGCACATCATGTGCGGCCGCCCTTCCGGCTCTCCTAGCGGTATCGATCGGCCGGATGGCTTCGGCCCGCGCACGCTCTACGGCGTGGTGGAGCTGAGAGTGAAGGCCATTTCCGGCCATCGTTACGACCCCCGGTACTGAGCCGCGATCTCGGTACTGACACGAAGGATGCACGACCATGAACAGCACCAGCCCGCGCTGGCACGACACCACCCTTTCGCCTATCGAGCGCGTCGACGCGCTGATCGCGCAGATGACGCTGCGCGAGAAGGTCGCACAGCTCTACGGTGTGTGGGTCGCGTCGTCACCCGTCGGCGATGACGTCGCCCCGTTCCAGCACGACATGAGCGAAGATGCGGTCGAGCTCGACGAGCTGCTCCCCCACGGCCTCGGCCAGCTGACGAGGTCGTTCGGGTCGACGCCCGTCGATCCGGCGGTCGGACTGGTGTCGCTCGCCCGCAGCCAGAAGCGCATCATGGCGGCGAACCGGTTCGGCATTCCGGCCATCGCGCACGAGGAATGCCTCGCCGGATTCACCGCGTGGGGCGCGACCGCGTACCCCGTGCCGCTGTCGTGGGGTGCAACCTTCGACCCGGCTCTGATCGAGAGTGTCGCCACTCGGATCGGCGCCGGCATGCGCTCCGTCGGCGTGCACCAGGGGCTCGCACCGGTGCTCGACGTGACGCGCGATCCGCGCTGGGGTCGCACGGAGGAGACCATCGGCGAGGATCCGTATCTCGTCGGCACGATCGCGACCGCATACGTTCGCGGGCTCGAGTCCACCGGCATCGTCGCGACACTGAAGCACTTCATCGGGTACTCCGCGTCGAAGGCCGCACGCAATCTCGCTCCCGTCTCGATGGGCCGACGCGAATTCAACGACGTGATGGTTCCGCCGTTCGAGCTCGCCGTGCGCGACGGCGGCGCACGCAGCGTGATGCACGCCTACACGGATGTCGACGGCGTCCCCTCCGCCGGCGACGAGACCCTGCTCACCGGGCTGCTCCGAGACACGTGGGGATTTGACGGCACTGTGGTCGCCGACTACTTCGGCATCGCCTTCCTGAAGACGCTGCACGGCGTGGCCGGCACCTGGGGCGAGGCCGCGGCAGCGGCACTGAAGGCCGGAGTCGACGTCGAGCTTCCGACGGTCAAGGCCTACGGCGACCCGCTCGTCGAGATCGTCTCGGACGGCGACCTCGACGAATCGTTCGTCGAGCGTGCGCTGCGGCGCGTGCTCCTTCAGAAGGCGGAGTTCGGCATGCTCGACGCCGACTGGTCGCCGATACCCGACGGCTGGAGCGAGGCCGACCTGACGAACATCGACGCCGTGCGGGGACGCATCAGGCTGGACAGCGACGAGGACCGCGCGCTCGCGCGTACCGTCGCCGAGCGAGCCGTGGTTCTCGTGCGCAATGACGGGGTGCTGCCGATCGCGGCCGAGGCGGGCATCCGCATCGCCGTCGTCGGGCCGTTGGCCGACGACATGTTCGCGATGCTCGGCTGCTACTCGTTCCCGAGCCACGTCGGCACGCTGCACCCCGAGGTGCCGATCGGCATCGAACTCCCGACAGTGCTGGAGAGCCTGCGAGCCGAGTTCCCGAACGCGACATTCACCGTCGAGCCGGGCGTGAGCGTGGACGGCAAGGGTGAGGGGGTAGCCGAAGCGGATGCCACGGGCATCCGTCGTGCCGTCGACGTCGCGCAAGTAGCCGACCTCGTCATCGCGGTGCTCGGCGACCACGCAGGCCTGTTCGGCCGCGGCACCTCCGGCGAGGGTTGCGACGCCGCCAGCATGCGCCTTCCCGGTCGCCAGCAGGACCTGCTCGACGCTCTCATCGACAGCGGCACACCGGTGGTGGCGACGCTCGTCGAGGGACGCCCGTATGCGCTGGGATCCGCCGCCGAGAAGGCCGGAGCGATCGTCACGGCCTTCTTTCCAGGCGAAGAGGGCGGACCGGCGATCGCCGGCGTGCTGAGCGGTCGAGTCAACCCGAGCGGACGTCTGCCCGTGAGCATCCCCGCCACGGAGGGCGGTCAGCCTGCGACGTATCTGGCGGCGGCTCTCGGCGGACCGACCGGTGTCTCCAACCTCGACCCGACGGCGAAGTTTCCGTTCGGGCACGGGCTCTCGTACACCTCGTTCGCGTGGTCGGATGCCCACCTCGACGCAGACACCACAACGACGTCCGGCACCGTGAAGGTCTCGCTGCTGGTGACCAACACCGGCGACCGGGCGGGCATCGAGAACGTACAGCTGTACCTGCACGATCCAGTGGCATCCGTCGTGCGACCGGTGAACCGGCTGGTCGGATACGCCTCTGTGCCCCTGCAAGCCGGCGCGTCGACGACCGTCACGTTCGAGGTGAGCGCTGACCTCTCGGCGTTCACCGGGCGGGACTATACCCGCGTCGTGGAGCCCGGCGAGCTCGAGCTGCGACTCGGTGCGTCGAGCGGCGACTTCCGCTTCGCCCTGACGGTGACACTCACGGGTCCGGTGCGGGTCGTCGACCACACTCGCGAGCTGCGGAGCGCTGTGACGATCGGAGAGGCCGGG
>DASZMW010000271.1:0-17027 GCA_035551735.1 Humibacter sp.
ACCAGCGCCGGCGTCGGCGGGCTGTGAGGGCTCTCGGCGCGGTGGCCACCTCCGCCTCGACGCCAGGCGTGGTCGTCTCGATGCTCGGCACCTGGTTGCACCTCGGCGCGCTCGTACGGCTGGCACTGCGCGATGTCGATGCGGTGCAGGTACCGCCGCAGCAGGGGCGGGTGGCGGTTGTCTCTCCTGCCTTCGTGAGGGCCGTGCACAACGCAGGCCGAGAGGTGCACGTATGGACGATCAACGAGCCGGCGCAGATGCGCCGGCTACTCGAACTGGGCGTCGACGGCATCATTTCGGACCGCTGCGACCTGCTCTCAGACACCGTCGAAGCCGTCCAGAAGGCAGGCACCGTCAGGAAAATCACCTGAAAGGAGGCTGAATCCCTGGGCGTGCCGGGCAGATAACGCCCAGCTTGACGGTTTATAAGTGTGGATGCATCGCGAGAAGGGGACCACACAATGGCAGATCGCAGCTTGCGGGGTATGAGACTGGGCGCCCAGAGCTTACAGAGCGAAGAGGGTGTCACTTTTTCTGCCCGCACCACCTACACCTACAAGTGCGCGTCGTGCGACCGGGATACCGACGTCGTGTTCGCCGCAGACGCAGAAGCGCCCGAGACCTGGGAGTGCAAGTACTGCGGTCACGAGGCCACGCTGCTCGTGAACGACGCGCCGGTCGAGATCGACCGCTCCGACGTGAAGGCTCCGCGCAGCCACTGGGACATGCTGCTCGAACGTCGCACCCGTGCGGAGCTCGAGGAGTTGCTCGAAGAGCGTCTCGCGTACCTGCGTGCCCGCCGTGGCGAGCACAAGATCGGCGCCTGAGCTCGAACGAATCGAACACGGCCTGCCAAGCGGCAGGCTGTGTTTTTTCGTGCGCCGATGGGAGCGGATCACACACGGCCCTAGACCGCCGTGGCTTCGCGGCCTGAGGATGCGTTCAGCGTCGCCGTGAACGCCTGCGCGGCATGGCCACGGCCGCTACGACGACAGCACCGAGTCCGAGCCCGCACACGAGCACCTCGATGGCCCTGCTGAGCAGAGTGGCTGGCGTGGTCGTCGTGCCGAGCGGAACATCCGTCAGCATGGCCCCGGGTTTGTAGGCCGGGATCTGGTCGATGGTGCGGCCATCGGGATCGATGATCTGGCTGGTGCCCACGGTGGAGATGTTGACGAGGCTTCTGCCGGTCTCGATTGCCCGCAGCCTGGCGATCGCCAGCTGCTGCATGTTCTCCTTGGTGCGACCGAAGTCGGCGTTGTTCGTCTGCGCGAGAATGACCTGTGCGCCGCCGTTCATCATGTCGGTGGTGAGTTGGTCGTCGACGATGTCGAAGCAGATCGAGATGCCGGACTTGATGCCGTTCACGTCGAAGACGTTCGGCCGGGAGCCAGGAGTGTACTGGCGCTGGATGAGGCCGAGCAGGCTCGGGGCGAACGGCAGCCAGAACGAGCGATCGGGAACGTATTCGCCGAACGGCACAGGGTGCTTCTTGTCGTAGTACGCGACGGCGCCCTTGCCGGCCTTCCAGAGCAGCGAGGTGTTGTAGTACTTTCCGTGCCGATGTGTGATGGTGCCCACGATCATCGGCGCGCCCAGCTGGGTGCTGAGGTTGTTCATCACGGCTGCCGACGAATAGTCCTGGGTCGGGTCGATGTCGGCGCTGCCCTCCGGCCACACCACCATGTCGACCTTCTTGCCGATGAGCGGGATCGTCGCCTTGATCTGGGCGTTCATCACGTCACCCGGTTGCGCGTTGTCGAAGTATCCGGCCGGACCGTTGCCCTGCACGGCGGCGATGCGCGTCGTGCCCGACGTGGTCGCTGGCCACAACGGTACGGCCAGCACGAGGGCGATCGCACCGAGTGCTAACGCGGCGCGCGGCCACGGACGTGCGGCGGCGGCATCCGTGCGCTTCTCGCGAAGCCATGCGAGCGGATGCCTGCGGTAGCGCACGCACTCGATCGCCAGGGCGACGAGCCAGACCATCAGGAACGAGACTCCGGCGATGCCGAACCACGCGACGAGGTGCGAGAGCGGGCTCTGCGACTGCGAGAGGGCCGCTCGGCCCCACGCGAAGCCGCCGTACGGCCAGTTGCCGCAGGCCCACTCACGAGCCGTCCACACCCCTGCGACGGCGACGGGCAGGAGACCAAGACGTCCTGCGGCACTCGGGAACGCCCGAGGGACCCAGCGGTACGCCAACGTGATCACCAGGGCTGCGACCGCAAAGAACAGGGACTCGAAGACCGACAGGGCGACCCACGGGACCGGTCCGAGGTAGAGGGCCGTCCACGACACCTGCGTGAGGTAGAACGCGAGACCGGAGCAGAACCCGACAAGCAGGGCACCGCCCGCGGATCTGCCGATCAGTGGAAGGAGCATGAGCGCGAGTCCGACGAACGCCAGAGGCCACCAACTGATCGCTGGGAACGCTCCGTCGTAGACGACTCCCCCGCCTGCCCCGATGATGACTGCCAGCCAGAGTGGGAGAAGCGGGCGGGGTGGCTGACTCACGAAGATCGAGCATAGGGGACGCGGCCATGCATGCCCCGGGAGCTGTAGGGCGCTCCGGCCGGTGGACTACGGATAGGGCCGCCCACTGCGCAACAGGCAGATCTCCCGAGAACAGGCAGATCGTGCCTGTTGCGCGGGGGAAGGCGCTTTCCTGCCTGTTTTCGTGGGAGGCGGCGGTGGGGCGCGGCGGACGAGGACGCTCAGGCGACGCCCGAGTACGCGACGATGCCCCTGCGCACCGACAGCAGCGCATCCCTGGCGACAGCGGCCAGCGGACCGACCGCCACACCGGAGAGCTGGTCGAGCAGATCGATCACCTGTTTTGCCCAGCGCACGAAGTCACCGGCGGGCAGGTCCGCCTCGGAGAGCACTGTCGCGAGCGGGCGGCCGGATGCCCACTGGTGCATCGCGATGCACAACGCCGTCGCGAGCGGTTCACTTCCCGGCAGGCGGTTCTCGCGCTCGAGGTCGTCGAGGCGCGACCAGAGGTCCTCCGTCTTCTGCAGCGCCTCGCGAAAGCCCCCGCCTGGGAGGAAGCGTTCGGCCGGGTTCGGCTCGTCGCGCCGCGGCTCGAAGACGAGGGCACAGGCCATCGCCGCGAGGCCGGGAGCGTCCAGTCGAGTCCAGACGTTCCGGCGAAGGCATTCGGCGACGAGCAGATCGCGTTCGCCGTAGATGCGCGCTAGCGTGTGCCCGTGTTGCGACGGTGCCGGCGTGCCGTCGTGCTCCAGAAGATAGCCAAGTTCGAAGAGCACGTCGGTGACGTGGTCGAAGACAGTGGCGACGGCGCCGGTGCGATGCTGGATCTGGCGACTGAGGGCATCCGTCTCGCGCTTCAGGCGCCACCAGCGCTCCGCCCATCTGGCGTGCTGCTCCCGCTCAGCGCAGCCGTGACACGGATGCCGCTTCATGCGCCGGCGCAGCTCGGCCAGTTCGCGGCCGCGCTGCTCCCTGGCAGCTGCGCTCTGCGATCCTGATTTCGCGTTCGCCCGCTCGAGATCGCTGAGCCGCCTGCGCAGGGCCGCGTACTCGCCGAAGTCGCCGAGATGGCACTGCATCGCTCGCTCGTAGCCCGCGAGCGATTCCTCCTGCTTGCGCACGGTGCGCGCGAGGTCCACCACGGCACGATCGGCCTGATATTGGGCGAACGACGACTCGAGGATCTCCCTCGTGCGCTCCCTGCCGAACTGCGCGATGAGGTTGACCGCCATGTTGTACGTCGGGCGAAAACTCGAGTTCAGCGGATAGCTGCGCCGCGACGCGAGCGCGGCGACCGCCTGCGGATCCAGACCGTCGCGCCACTGGATGACGCAGTGCCCCTCGACGTCGATGCCTCTGCGCCCTGCTCGCCCGGTCAGCTGGGTGTACTCCCCCGGCGTGATCGGCACCCTGGCCTCGCCGTTGAACTTCTCGAGCTTCTCGAGAACGACGGTGCGCGCAGGCATGTTGATGCCGAGTGCAAGCGTCTCGGTGGCGAACACGACCTTCACCAACTTGCGTCGGAAGAGTTCCTCGACGACCTCCTTGAACGCGGGAAGAATGCCGGCGTGGTGGGCGGCGACGCCACGCTGCAGCCCCTCGAGCCACTCCCAGTAGCCGAGCACGGCGAGATCCTCGTCCGCGATCGTGCGGCAGCGTTCCTCAGCCACGGCGCGGATCTCGTCGCGTTCGTGCGCCTCGGTGAGACGGATGCCCGACCGCAGCACCTGCGACACCGCCTGGTCGCAGCCGGCACGGCTGAACACGAACACGATCGCCGGCAGCAGGTTGCGGTCGTCGAGCAGACGGATGACCTCGGAGCGATCGAGCCGCCCGGAGTCCGGCCGCGCTCCCCTGGAGTGGCGGCGCCCGCGATCGCTGAACTGGCGGGAGCCCGACGGCCGACCGCCGACGCGCGCCATCTGCACGAGTTCCGGATTCACCCGATAGGCGGCACCCCGTGAAGCCGATTCGAAGAGGTCGACCAGACGCTGGCGCACCAGCACGTGCTGCTCGAGCGGAACGGGCCTGCTCTCCGAGACGATCACATCCGTGTCGCCTCGCACAGCCTGAAGCCAGTCCCCGAACTCCTCGGCGTTCGAGACCGTCGCGCTCAGCGAGATGAGCCGCACCTCGCTGGGCAGGTGGATGATGACCTCCTCCCAGACAGCGCCGCGGAAGCGGTCGGCGAGGTAATGCACTTCGTCCATCACCACGTAGGCGAGGTCTTGCAGCAGGTCGGACTCCGCGTACAGCATGTTGCGCAGCACCTCGGTGGTCATCACGACCACGCGGGCGCCGGCGTTCACGTTGGTGTCGCCGGTGAGCAGACCGACGGCATCCGTGCCGTACTCGTCCGCGAACTCCTGGTACTTCTGGTTGGACAGCGCCTTCATCGGCGTGGTGTAAAACACCTTCGCGTTCGGCTGCGCCATCGCAAGCGCCACAGCGAACGCCGCGACGACGGTCTTGCCGGCGCCGGTCGGCGCTGCGACCAGCACGCTGCGGCCGTCCTCCAAGCTCGCGCAGGCTTCGAGCTGGAACGGATCGAGGTCGAAGCGCTGCCACCGCTGGAACTCGTCGAGTCGCGGATGCCCGTTTCGGGTGCGCGACGCGGCGAACCGTTCGGCGGGCGAGAGCTGGTCGGTCATGCCATCAGACTACGGGCGCGTGCCCGGGGGGATGACGACCACCGCCCGAGGGCCTCAGGTGGCGAGTTCCGTCTCGATGTCGGCGCTCTGCTTCTCGATGCGACGGTCGTGCAGCCATGCCACGACCCACGACAGGACGTACAGCACCACCAGCGGCAGCGCCAGCAGGAACATCGAGATGACATCGGCGGACGGTGTGGCGATCGCGGTGAAGACCATGATCGTGAGGATCGCCCAGCGCCACGACTTGATGATGGCCTTCGCCGAGATGACGCGCATGAAGTTCAACAGCACGATGAACACCGGCAGCACGAACGCGATGCCGATGACGATGATCAACTTGAGTACGAAGTTGAAATAGTCGGACGCCACCAGCAGCGTCGTCTCGCCGTTCGGCACGAAGCTGGTCAACACCCCGACGATGTGGGGCACGACCCACCATCCGGCAGCGCAGCCCGCGAGGAACAGCGGAACGGCGGTGAAGAAGAACCCGAACGTGTACCCCTTCTCTTTGCGAGACAGGCCAGGGGTGAGGAACGCGAAGATCTGGTACAGCCACAACGGCGACGTGATGATGATGCCGATGTAGACGCTCAGCTGCAGCTTCAGATCGAAGGCGGCTGTGACGTTGGGCCAGTTGATGCTTGCATGTTGCGACTTTGCAATCTCATGCACCGGGAGGCTGATGGCCTCCCACACATACGGCTCCAGGAACCAGCCGGCAATCGCGCCGACCACGATGCCCCCGGCAATCCAGAAGAAGCGGTTCTTCAGTTCCCTGAGGTGTGCCCCCAGGGACATCCTGCCGTCAGGGTTCCTGCTGCCGCGCTTGGTTCGAGCGGCGGTGGTCACGGCCGGCTAGATCTTGTCAGCGGGCTTATCAGCCGCTGCGGACTCGGACGTGGCGTCGGCTTTGTCCGCCTTGGCAGCGTCTGCTGCCTCGTCGTCCTTCTGGCTCTCCCGGATCTCCTTCTTGAAGATGCGCGTGGACTGGCCGATGCTCCTCGCCAGAGCGGGAAGGCGTGTGGCACCGAACAAGAGCACGATGATGAGCAGGATGATCCAGATGTGCCAGCCGCTGAACAGATCGCCAAGCATTTTAGTGTCGCTTTCGCAGTAGGTGGGAGAACCGACGTGGATCGGCACTCACCAGGAGTTTACCGCGTCGTACTCGGGCTTCCCGTCGAGTATGCCTGATCGTTGCATTGGTTGCACGACGCTCCTCCCAGCCTTGTGCGTATTCACGGGTGGGGCCCAACACCGCCGGATGGAACGGCGGGTCGGGCTCATCATCGAATCGTCGCGACAGAAGCTCGGCTTTTTCGGTCAAATCCCCCAGTGCGCGCAGCGTCGTCATCGCCTTGACGAACAGGCGGTAACCGAGAAGCAGGAGCATTCCGAGCAATGCCAGCGCGAGCACCACCCAGATGACGAGCCACGACCACCAGGGCATCATGCGCTCTGTTCGTCGTAGCGGGCGGCGCCGGCCGCAACCCATTCGGCGACCGCGGCGCGGGCATCCTCGGGGCCGGTGACGGTGATCGAGCCGGCGAAGCGGGCGACCAGTCGTTTCAGGCCGTGGTAGTGCGCGACCCGCACCTTGGTGTGCACGATCTCGCCGTCGCGTACCCTGGCAGCCTCGTCGGGGATGTAATCGGCGATCAGCGGTAAAGCGGCTGCTGCGACATCGACCGAGACTGTGAGGTCGTCGGAAGAGCCCTGGAAGAGGCGCTCGGGGAGCACGACGCCCGCGGCGTGCTCGCTGATCGCGCGCCCCGTCGACGCGAGATGGTCGATGCGGTCGAGCCGGAAAGTGCGCACCGCCTGGCGCAGGTGGCACCAGCCGCGCAGGTACCAGTCGTCGTTGACGGACTCGATGCGGAGCGGATCGACAGTGCGTCGCTCGCCATCTCCTCGTGCGCTGACGTAGTCGAATTCGACCTGCGTACGGGCGTCGATGGCATCCCGGATGGTCGCTACCGTGTCCCTGAGCGACACAGGTGCCACGGCGACCTGGGCGGCGCCTGCGGCCGTTCCGCGCTCCAATTTGGCCATCAGTGAGGCCATGGCGTCCCGGTCGGCGTGCTCAGGAAGCGAGCCGAGGTACTGCAGCCCGGCGATCAGCGCGGCGGCCTCTCGTGCTGACAGGCGCGGCGTGTCGTCGATCGCCACGGTGTGGGTCAGCGAGATGCGGTCGTTCTGCTCCAGGTCGTCCCAGTCGATGTCGAACAGGTCGTCTGCGAGGTAGGCACGCGACTCGCCTGGCACTCCTGCCACAGCGATGAGGTGAACCGCCTCGCGGATCTGCTTCGGTGTGACGCCGAAGGCCGCGGCGACATCCGTCACGGGAGCGCGATCGTGATCCATCAGATAGGGAATCAACGAGAGCAGCAGCGCGAGTTTGTCGCGGGCGTCGCGGGGCGCGGCGGTGTCAACCACGGACTGTCTCCTCACGATGCGCGGCGAGCGTGGTCTGCAGGCGCTGCAGGACGGCATCCGCGAGCGACTGCGGCGACAGCACCCTCGCTTCGGGCCCGTAGCCGGCGAGTTCGTCGGCGAGCAGCGCCAGATCGGAGTAGTGCACCAGGAGGTGGCCGTCGTCGGTGACCTTGGTGTCTTCGCGCTTGCTCAGGCGCAGGCGGGCATCCGTGTCGGGCACCACGTCGACCTCGGCCACATTGCGAAGCCAGATCTCTTCGAGTTGATCGATGGCGCGCGCCGCGAAGTCGGTGCCGCGTCGAGTGAACGTGGTCTGTGTCACGCGGGGCTGACCGATCACGCGGGAGAGCAGGAAGGTGCGAGGGCCGTCCGCTCCCCTGTCGTGGCCCTGCAGCAGCCAGCGACCGTGGAACTGTACGAGCGCCAGCGGCTCGACGACCCGCTTCGTCGGTGCAGGCTCACCCGGTTTCAGGTACTCGAACTGCACGACGGCGTTGCGCTCAAGGGCGATCTCGAACGGCCCGAACGCGGCTTCCCTGGTGCGCAGCCGCGGCGCGTAGCCGACGACCGGATCGTCGGCCTCGACGCCCAATGTGCGCAGCTTCATGATGGCGCGGCGCGACTCGGCGGACAGCGAGCCCTCGCGCCAGACGCGGGCTGCCAGGAGCAGCAGCGTCATCTCCTGCGGCGAGAACGTGATGTCGGACGGAAGGTCGTAGCCGGTCTTCGGGATGCGATAACGCAGCGCCTGATTGTTGCCAGGGTCTCCCGGGTCTTCGACGGTCTCAAGCGGGACACCGAGTTCACGGATGTCGTCCTTGTCGCGTTCGAACTGCCGCTCGAGGGCGCTGTTGTCTCCGCCCTCCCGGTAGCGGGAGTTGTAGCCCTGCACGCTCGAGAGGATCTCGTTCTTCGTCAGTCCCGATTCGGTGGCGACGAGGGCGAGAACAAGCGAGAAAAGACGCTCTTCGACCGGCACCCTGTGTTGAGACACGATGCCAATCCTAGAGGCGACCGAGGGTCGGCTCTGCGAGCTCGCTTGCAATGCCGACCCGATTGAGCCTTGAGCGGCGCGATAGAGGCGACAGGGACGAACGGGTGGCACCCAGGCGCGGCCGGCTCCCGCTGGACTGCGAGCTACTTCTTCCAGATGCCGAGGATGTCGATGACGAGCGCGGTCGCGCTGCTTCCAGGAGTCACGACGACGATCTGGCTTCCGACCTTCTGTCCCACAAGCCGCTTCAGGACGGATGCCGGCGGGGAGTAGTTCTGTCCCGTCGTGTCGGGCCAGACCACGGGCGAGCCATTCTCCCAGCTCGACGACGACACGGTGTCAGGACTGCTCCACGCCACGGCGGTGTAGTTGACGAGCAGCTCGTCCTTGGCCGTCACCGTCTCGCCGGAGCCCTGCTTGAGCACGGCGGATGCGAGGCTGGTCGGCGCATCGTGGGACGGGATCTTGATACCGGGCTGACCGTTCGGCGCGAGCACGACGGTCGGCATCCCCGGCTGCGCGGGGCGTGGGGCTCCGGTGGCACGGCTCGGGAACGCCTTTTTGAGGTCGAAGACGAACACCATCGTCGTGCTGCCGGAAAGCCCGACCTGCGACGGGTCGGAGAAGAGCTCCTTGACTGTGCCGGTCACTGCGATGCGAGACCCGACAGTGCTGCAGGCCATCGCCTTCTGCAGGCCGGGGAGAGTGCTTTTTCCGGTCGTGTCAGCGCCGGCGACGATGTCGGTCTCACCCGGATCTCCGAGGGCAGCACCCGTGGCGCCGTCGTAGTAGGCCACCTCGCCGACGACCAGCTGACCATCGGAGATGGTGCTGCCGTCGCCTTTGCTGATGATGCTCTTCTGAAGAGTGCTGGAGTGCAACGGCTTCGGAAACGACACCTTCGGCGATCCGAAGTCGCCTGAGGCGTTCACGAGCTTCGACGCATCACCCGGCTGCAGGCACGAGCTCGAACCTGCTGCGGTGCATCCGGTCAGGGCCAGCGCGACGAGTGCGGTTGCGGCAAGGAGTGCTGGCACTCTGCGTGCGGGTACTGTGCGCACTGTTCCTCTTTCGACTTTTCATTCGTTGGGGGCACGGGCTGGCGCTCCGGCATCCCATGCTAGTCGACCGGATGATGGCTCTCCGCCACGCCGGGATCGTCATCCGACGCCTCGCGCTCGGCCGCGAGCCTGGCCGATTCCGAGGCCTCCCGAACCCGCTTGCGCAGGCTCTTCGGGCTCACCACGCGCTCGCCGAGTGCGCCGGGAGTCCACGCCTCGACGTCCTCTTCGCTGTACTCGCTCTTCGACGCCCTGCGCTTCAACTCGGGAAGCACCGTGCCCGGCGCCAGCCGGCGGGCGGTGATGAGGAAGCCGGTGTGGGCGATCATCCGATGGTCCGGCCGAACGGCGAGTCCTTCGACATGCCACCCGCGCACCATCGTCTCCGACGAACTCGGATGCGTGAACTGCTCGGTGCCCCTGATCGCCTCCGCGACGCGGGACAACTGCGTGACGGTCGCGACGTAGCACAGGAGCACGCCACCGGGCGTGAGAGCAGTCGCGCAGGCATCCACGCACTCCCACGGCGCGAGCATGTCGAGCACGATGCGGTCGACGGTGCCCTCAGGCGCCGCGAGGGGAAGCTCCTCCTGCAGATCTCCGACGGTGATCGACCAGTTGTCGGGTACCCGGCCGAAGAACGTCTCCACATTGCCGCGAGCGATGTCCGCGAACTCGTCACGACGCTCGAACGAGGCCAGTCGGCCCTCCTGACCGATCGCACGCAGAAGCCAAAGCGACAGCGCGCCGGAGCCGACGCCCGCCTCGACCACGCTGGCACCGGGGAAGACGTCAGCCTGCGCGAGGATCTGCGCGGCATCCTTCGGATACACGATCGCGGCACCACGCGGCATCGACATCACGAAATCGGTGAGCAGGGGCCGCAGCGCGAGATGCTCGACGCCCGCCTCGTTGGCGATCACGGAGCCGTCGGGTCGCCCGATGATCGCGTCGTGCTCGAGCGGACCCTTGTGGGTGTGGAACACCTGGCCGGGAACGAGCGTGATGGTGTGCAGGTGACCGCGGGGACCGGTGAGCTGCACCCTGTCCCCCGCGCGGAACGGCCCGGATGACGCGGGCTGAAGTGTCTCGCTCATTTCGCGCGCTCCTCGAACAGGGCGACCAGATCGTCGTAGCCCCGCTCGGCCAGCGTCGGCCACAGGGTGTGTTCGTCTTCGTTGACGGGCAGCGGGATCATGTGCGGAACCCCGATCGCGATGGTGCCGGCCGCAACAGCGGAGGTCAGGCCGTTCATCGAGTCCTCGATGGCGATGCACTGCCTCACGTCCACCCCGAGAGAGCGCGCGGCATCCAGGTAGGGGTCCGCGTACGGTTTCGGTCGCTCCACCTCGTCACCCGTGATGAGCACGTCGAATGCGGGGAACGGGATGCTCGACACGATCTGCTCGGCCATCTCGCGGATCGACATGGTCACCAGCGCCGTCTTGACGCCGTGCTCCTTGATGTCGAGCAGCAACTCCTTGGCACCGGGCCGCCAGGGCACGCCGTGCAGGTCGAGTTGCTCCTGCACGCGACGGGTCAGCGTGTCGACGATCGTGTCGGCATCGAGGTCGACTCCGTGCTGCTGGAACACCTTCGCGGACTCCCACAGACCGGAGCCGACGAGCAGCAGAGCATCATCATGCGTCCAGCTCCCACCGTGCGCGTGAACGAGCTCGGTTTCCGCCTGCATCCAGTACGGCTCGGTGTCGACGAGGGTGCCGTCCATGTCGAAGAGAACGGCGGAAGGAGCGGCGGAGGTCACGAGCATCCAGTCTAGGCGGCGGCGTGCGGTGACCCAGCTCCGGCTGGTCGTGCGGCCTATCCTTGGTAGACGCGTCCGTGCCGGGCGTGCACGGCGGAATGGAGCGGTTCACAGCGTGACCAATGACAGCGGGATCTTCGACGGGCGCATCCTCGTGGTTGCGTTCGAAGGGTGGAACGACGCGGGCGAAGCCGCCAGTGGCGCGGTGCGCACCCTGAAGGATGCCCTCGATGTGGTGCCCGTCGCCAGCATCGACCCTGAGCTGTACTACGACTTCCAGTTCAACCGCCCGGTGCTCGCATCGGATGAAGAGGGGCGCCGCAGGCTCGAGTGGCCGGGAACCGTCGTCTACGCTCCGGTCTCCCCCGGCATCCGCGTCGATCCACTCGAAGAAGACGCCGAGTTCCACGCCAGCGGTTCGGGAGTCGGCAACCTCTATCTTCTGCTCGGCACCGAGCCGTCCCGCAGCTGGAAGGCGTTCACCACCGAGCTCATCGACGCAGCGCTGTCCGCGGGCGTCGACGGGGTGGTGCTGCTCGGGTCCATGCTCGCCGACGTGCCACACACCCGGCCGATCTCCGTGTTCGCCTCGAGCGACAACGCAGAGGTGCGCACCGACCTCGGAGTCGAGCGGCCGACGTACGAGGGGCCGGTCGGCATTCTCACGGTGGTGGCGGAGGCGGCGGAAGCCGTTGGCATTCCCACGCTGTCGTTGTGGGCATCCGTACCGCACTACGTGCACAACTCGCCCAGCCCCAAGGCGATGCTCGCTCTCATCGAGAAGCTCGAGCAGATCATCGACGTGACCGTGCCGCGCGGCGACCTGGTCGCCGATTCTGCGGCGTGGGAGAGCGGCATCGACGCGCTCGCCGCCGACGACGAGGACATGGCCTCGTACATCGAGCAGCTCGAGCAGGCCCGCGACACCGTGGACTCGCCGGAGGCCAGCGGAGAGGCGATCGCTCAGGAGTTCGAGCGGTACCTGCGCAAGCGCGGCGACAAAGGCGACGGGCGAGGTCCAGAGGAGCCCTGGCGGCGCGACTGAAGGGCCGCCTGCGGCCTCGCTCAGCCCAGATCGATGCCGAGCAGGGCGTCGGCGATCGCGTAGATCAGCTTCAGGTCGTCTGTGCCGGCCGCCGCGGCATCGTCGATCGCAGCAAGTGCGCCGGGCGTGTCGAGGTCATCGGCCAGCCGGGCGCGCACCGTGGCGAGTACCTCGGACGCCGGCACGCCGTTCTCAGTTGAGCGGATGCCCCGCCACCGCTGAAGACGGTGCAGCGCTCCGTCGAGTTGATCGTCGGCCCACTCCCATTCTTCGCGGTAGTGGTGGGCGAGCAGGGCTAGCCGGATGCCCGCAGCCGGCACGCCGTCCGCGAGGAGGTCCGAGATGAGCACGAGGTTCCCCAGCGACTTGCTCATCTTCTCGCCCTGGTACGACAGCAGCCCTGCGTGGCTGTAGACCTTGGCGAGCGGATGCCCGCTGAGCGCGGCGGCGTGCCCGGCACTCAGCTCGTGGTGCGGAAAGGAGAGGTCCGCTCCCCCGCCTTGCACGGTGAAGTCGTGGCCGAGGTGGTCGAGCGCGATGACGGAGCATTCGATGTGCCAGCCTGGTCGGCCAGGTCCGACGACCGATTCCCAGGTCGGCTCTCCGTCGCGGGCGGCCCGCCAGAGCAGCGGGTCGAGCGCGTCGCGTTTGCCGGGGCGATCGGGGTCGCCTCCGCGCTCCGCCGACAGACGCAGCATCTCGTCGCGGTCGAGGTTGCTCTCATCGCCGATTCGCCACGGTGCGACCTTCTCGGCCGCCGCGACGTCGAAGTAGAGGTCGTCGCCCTCGGAGTCCGGCGTGTCGACCGGATAGGCGATGCCTCTGGTGCGAAGCGAGCTCACGGCATCCGCGATGCGATCGATCGACTCGGTGACGGCGACGTAGTCCTGAGGCGGCAGGATGCGCAGAGCGGCCATGTCGTCACGGAACAGCTGGATCTGCTGATCGGCGAGCTCACGCCAGTCCACGCCCGTTGCGTTTGCGCGCTCCAGCAGCGGGTCGTCGACGTCGGTGATGTTCTGCGCGTAGTGCACTTCGAGGCCTGCGTCGAGCCAGACTCGCTGCAGGGTGTCGAAAGCCAGGTAGGTGTTGGCGTGGCCGATGTGCGTCGCGTCGTACGGCGTGATGCCGCACACGTAAAGCCGTGCGATGACGTCGTCGGGCGACGAGCACTGCAGCGATTCGCTCGCGCTGTCGTACAGCCAAGGGGCCGTGCCCGTGCCGGGAAGCGAAGGGATCGGTGGACGGCGCCAGGAATCAGGCATGCAGCACCCCGGTGACGAGCAGGATCATGACCAGCACTCCGATCGCGATGCGGTAGACGACGAACGGCAAGAAACTGTGCCGCGAAATGTACCGCATGAAGAAGGCGATGACGAGGAGCCCGACGGCGAACGCGACGACTGTTGCGCCGAGCGTGTCGATGCCGTTGAAGACCTCAGGCGCGCACGCATGCGTGAGCGCGGCATGGGAACCAGCGACGCACGGGTCCTTGATCGACTTGTACAGCTCGAAGAGGCCGCTGCCGAACACGGCGGGCATCGCAAGGAGAAAGGAGTACCTGGCGGCGGCACTGCGCTGGTAGCCCATGAAGAGTCCGGCGGAGATCGTTCCGCCTGACCGCGAGACACCGGGCACCAGGGCGAGCGACTGCGCGAGCCCGTAGATCGCGGCGTGACCCCAGGTGAGGTCGGCGACTCGAAGCTTCTTCGCGCCGAACCTGTCGGCAACCCAGAGGACGACGCCGAACACGACCAGCATCACGGCGACGATCCAGAGCGATCGGAACGTGGTCTCGATCGCGTTCTGGAGCAGCACGCCGAGCACGACGATGGGGATGCTGCCGACGATGATCATCCAGCCGAGGCGGGCATCCGGATCGTTCCGCGGGATGCGGCCGAACAGCGCGAGGAACCACTGCTTGATGATGTGCGTCACGTCACGCCAGAAGTAGACGAGCACCGCCAGTTCGGTGCCCAGCTGGATGATCGCGGTGAACGCCGCGCCAGGGTCGCCGCCCGTGCCGAGCAGCTCGCCGACGATACGGACGTGCGCACTCGAGGAGACGGGCAGAAACTCGGTGAGTCCCTGCACGAGGCCCAGAATCAGGGCGTTGACGAAATCCATCGCTCGCTTTCGGGGATGCGGATCAGTAGGTGGCGAGCAGGTCGCGCAGCGCTGCACGGCCGAACACGAGCGAGTCGAGCGGAACCCGCTCGTCGACGCCGTGGAACATGGCTGGGAAGTCGGTGTCCGCCGGCAGCTTGAGTGGAGCGAAGCCGTAGCCCGTGATGCCGAGGCGGCTGAGCGCCTTGTTGTCCGTGCCGCCGGAGAGCAGATAGGGCAGCACCGACGCCTCTGGGTCGTGAGAGAGGAGCGCGCCCGTCATGGCATCGACGAGGGGACCGGAGAAAGAGGTCTCCAGTCCGATGTCGCGGTGCACGATCTCGATCTCGATATCGTCGTCCAGAAGCTCGCGCACCCTGGCGAGGGCGACATCCTCTTCGCCCGCGAGAGTGCGGATGTCGACGAGGGCCTCCGCGCGCTCCGGCACCACGTTGTGCTTGTAGCCCGCCTTCAACAGCGTGGGGTTGCTCGTGGTGCGCAGTGTGGCCTGGATGAATCCGGATGCCGTCCCGCTGCGCAGCACCACCTCGTCGGGTCCCAGCGCGACCGGGTCGACGCCCAGGAGGGCGGCGAGTTCGTCGACGAGCTGCGTCGTCGTGTCGGTGAGCCGGATCGGCCACTCGTGGTTTCCGATCGCGACGACCGCTTCTGCGAGCTTGGTGACGGCGTTGTCGCGCACCAGGCGCGAGCCGTGCGCCGCCCTGCCTCTGGCGATGAGCCGGATCCATACAAGGGACTTCTCCCCCGTCTGCAGCAGGTATGCGCGCTTGCCTGCGATGTCGACCGAGTATCCGCCGACCTCGCTGATCGCCTCGGTCGCACCCTCGAAGACCTCGGGATGCCGGTCGACCATGAAATGCGACCCGAGCAGTCCGCCGTCTTCCTCGTCGGCGAAGAACGCGATCACCAGGTCGCGCTCCGGTGCCTCGCCCGCGCGCAGGATGTCGCCGAGCGCGGTGAGGATCATGGCGTCCATGTTCTTCATGTCCACGGCACCGCGACCCCAGAGCAGCCCGTCGCGAATCTCACCGGCGAATGGGTCGAAGGTCCAGTCGGCCGGGTCTGCGGGAACGACATCGAGGTGTCCGTGCACGACGAGCGCAGGCTTCGAGCTGTCTCGTCCGGAGACCCTGGCCACGACGGATGTGCGGCCAGGCTCCGACTCGTAGGTTCGTGGCGACAGGCCGAGTTCGGTGAGCCGCTCGCTGACGTAGGCGGCGGCATCCGTCTCGCCCTTCGATCTGCCCGCTCCCCAGTTCGTGGTGTCCATGCGGATCAGATCGCGCGCGATCTGTGCTGTCTCCTCGAGGCCCTGTTCGGATGAGTTGCCGATGGGGATCTCGCCGGAGATGGTCATGGTGCCAACGCTACCGGCGCGCCAGGCGGGCGACCAATCGGATGGAGCACCGAGCCCGAGAACTGTGGCGCAGCACGCACGGTTCCGACTGTACGGTGCGTCCGTCGCGACGGCCGTGCACGTGATCGGCGGCCGTTTCGATTCGTGCTAATCTCTTACGTCGGCAGCTGATTCATCGGCTACTGAACTGCGCGCGGGTGGCGGAATAGGCAGACGCGCTAGCTTGAGGTGCTAGTGCCCTTTATCGGGCGTGGGGGTTCAAGTCCCCCCTCGCGCACACATCGAAAAGAGCGGGTCCCAGTCGGGCTCGCTCTTTTCTTGTGTCATGAAGGCGACGCTGCCGGCGTCACCCGGCCAGGGTGAGGCGCCTTATGTCGGTTGGCGGCCGTCCGTAGCATGTGCACATGGCGTCGGATCTGCCGATCGGTACACAACTGTCGTCGGTCGAGCCCGCCGTTCTGAGGGCGCCACGCCTGAATCGGCACACGTTCTGGTGTGGTCAGAGCGGGTCGGGCAAGACCTACGCACTCGGCGTGCTGCTCGAGCAGGTGCTGCTGAACACCCGGCTTCCGATCGTGGTGTTCGACCCCAACTCGGACTTCGTGCACCTCGACACCGTGCGAGACGATGCACCGGATGCCCAGGCCGCGCAACTGCGAGCTCGCGAGATTCGAGTGCTGCACTCGGTTCCAGGGCGTGGCGAATCGCTCAAGGTGCGTTTCATGGACATGGACATCCGCTCGCGTGCTGCCGTGCTCGAGCTGGATCCGGTGATCGACGCCGAGGAGTTCAACGCCATGCTCAGGTTCGGGTCGGCGTTGGTCTCCGAACTGGACGAACCGCTGGTGCCGTGGTTGCGCGCGAGCGGTGATCCGATGTTCTCCCGCATCGCCACCCGACTGGAGAACCTCGGGGTCGCCGAATGGGACCTGTGGGCGTGGGGCGCCAGTGACGTCAACGACGTCGTGAGCGAGCAGCCGGATGCCACGGTCGTCGACCTCGGAGGATTCGGTACCGCGCGGCAGGCGCAGACCGCGGCACTCGCCGTTCTCGACGAGCTGTGGGCACGGCGCGACGAGCGAGTCGGACGTC
>DASZMW010000272.1:0-9108 GCA_035551735.1 Humibacter sp.
GGTCGCCTCCTGGACGCGTGTGACCCTCCTTGTAGAAGGCCGCTGACTCGCCCTTGCCGACGAAGCCGGTGTCTTCGAGCATGTAGAGCGGCAGGTGGGCGAACGCGTCGTAGAACATCACGTGATCGATGTCGGAATGACTCACGCCTGCGGTTTCGAACGCCTCGCGTGCTCCGCGACGGAACGGACCGAAGGTCTCCAGATCGTCCATCTGCGAGACGATCACGCTCTCGGTGCCCTCGCCGGAGCCGAGCACGTACACAGCGCGGTCGGCGGCGGGCAGATCGCGCGCTCGTTCGGCGCTCATCAGGATGAGCGCGCCACCGGCATCCGTCACGACACAGCACATATCGCGGGTGAACGGATACGCCACCGGCGGTGCGCACAACACGCCCTCAACGTCGATGGGCGCTCGGCGCTGGGCTCGCTCGTTCGGTATCGCCCACAGTCGCTGGGCCACGACCACCTCGGCGAGGTCCTCTCTCGTGAAACCACGGGACTGGAGGAACGCGAGCACGGGGGTCGTGAAGGAGGAGTACGGCGCGAGCGCGCCGAACGGAGCCTCGAACTGTCCCGCCATGGAGCTGGGTGCGTGGCTGTAATTCGGCACGCCGACTCGCGAGCGCCCTGACTCGCCGTGGGTGATGAGCACGACGTTGGCGGCCCCCGAGGCGATGGCGGCGGATGCGTGCCGCACCAGCGCCATGAAGCTGCAGCCCCCGAGCATGGTGCCGTCGGCCCAGCGCGGGCGGATGCCGAGCATGTCGGCGACCTCGATGGCGGTCGGGCCGGCAGTTGCCACGCCGTCGATCTCGGAGATGTCGATGCCGGCGTCGGCGATGGCCCGGCGCGCCGCGTTCGTGTGCAGGTGGATCATGGAGACGTCGGGCACCGACCCGATGCGCTCGGTCTCGGCCGCGCCGACGATGGCGATGTTGCCGCGGTGCATGCTGGTGGTCGTCATGGCAGGGTCCTCGTCTCTGCTGTCGGCTGCTGAGCGCCGTCAGAGACGGGCATCGGTGTGAAGACGGGGAGGAATTGATCTCCGCGCGGCTCGAATCCGACCTGAAGACGCAAACCGAGCGGTAGGTTCTCCGGCAGCGGCTCGACACCGACGATGTTGGACATCAAGCGCACGCCCTCGTCGAGTTCCACCAGCGCGATCACCTGTGGTTTCTCGGTCTTGAACATCGGGAAGGGGCGGTAATTGATGTTGTACGAGGCAAGCGCTCCATTACCGGAGACCGCACGCCATTCGACGTCGTCGGAATTGCACAGCGGGCAATACGGGCGCGGATAGAAGTAGAATCTCTCGCACGAATTGCAGCGCTGAATCCGCAACTCCCCAAGCGCTGTGCCCTCCCAAAATGATCGGGTTTCGGGAGTCGGTACGGGCACGGGTCCTTCTGACACATTCGCCTCTTTCTACTCGGTGAAATGCTGGCCGGGCTGTGCTGCTCGGCGGCTGGAATTCGTGTGATCTTGAGCGGAATTCGTGCGATCTCGGTGCCTGTAGCTCGTCGCAGCTCCGCTCGCGATGCTCAGCCGGTCTGCTCGGAGCTGGTCTGCTCGGAGTTCGTCGGCTCGGAATGCGCTGGTCGGGTCTGCCCTGACTCTGGTGCCACGGCGCGCTCCTTCGCGCGTGCCGTCATCATGCGCTGATATCTCTCCACATCGGTCAGGATCGACTCTCGATGTGCCGGGTCGGCGATCCCGAGATCGCCGTCGAGCGCGGCGAGATACTCCACGGTGGAGATCACGGTGGTGGCGCCGAACATGGCGCGAGAACCGATGAGATCCGGGTAGAGCCGGGCGATGAGCGCGAGCAGCGTGGTGTCCCCGCCGGCGATGTAGCCCCGCACCTCATCGACGCGGCGAGTACGGACCTCGATGACCCTGGCGGCGGAGTCCGCGACGTTGGTGAAGGCCGGTCCGTGTCCTGGTAGGGCAAGTATTTCCCGGCCGTCGGCGAGGTCGCGGAGGAGCTCGAGTGAGACGAGAAGGTCACCCAGCTTGCCCATCACGCCGGACGACCGGGCGCCCAGCAGCGTGTCGCCGGTGAGCAGGGTGCCGGTGTCGGGCATCCAGAGGCAGACGGAATCGTCGCTGTGCCCCGGTGTGTGGATGACATGGACGTCGAAGCCGTCGATCGAGAGCACCTGGCCGTCGGCGAGGAACTCGTCCGCGAACCGCGGCGACATGCACACGATCGGCACGTCGAGTGAATCGGCGAGTTCACGGGCTCCGTCGCTGTGGTCGGGATGATCGTGCGTGAGCAGCACCGCGGAGACCGTGCGTCCCTTGGCGCGGCCCGCCGTGCGGAGTGCCTCGAGGTGTGCCTGGTTGAGGATGCCCGGATCGATGAGCAGCGACGACCTGCCGTGTGCGATGACGTAGGAGTTCGTGCCTTCGTACGTCCACGAACTCGCGTTGGGCGCCAGCAGGTGCTCTACGGCGGGCGCCACCACGAGCGCGGAGTCTGGCTCGGGCGGCCACGGCTGCGTCACGGCGGTTGTCATCTTCGACCTCTCGATGCCGGAATTTTCGCGCCCCGGTGCACGGTCATCCTTCATGGTGACTCGAAGGACGCGGCCGATGATGGGACGCCATCGCGATTCCAAACTTGATTCTAGAATAAAGTTCTAACACGGCTTCGGAGGTGGTCGCAAGGTGTGCATCCCGAGAGCGGCCGTACGATGACAAAACCGAGTGAGCGCAGCTGAGGGCGAGCACACCCACACGAGGGGGAACAACGTGAGCATGGAAACCGCGGCCGCCGAAGAGCGACCGGCTCGTCAGTGGGGTCGGACTCAGCAGACCAGGCGGACGATTCTGGATGCCGCCAGAGACGTCTTCATCGAGGAAGGCTATGCCGACGCGAACATCGCCCACATCGTCGAACGATCTCGACTGAGTGTGGGCAGTGTCTACCACCATTTCAACGGCAAAGCGGATCTCTTTCTCGCGCTGTGGCAGGAGTTCGAGGCTGTCTACAGCGAGGCAGCGACGGCGGCGGTGGCCGAGGCGCGGCACGCCGGCGTGACCGACCCCGTAGACCTCTTCGTCGCCGGCTCACGCGGGTATCTCGACGTGGCCAGAGACAATTCGCAGCTCACGCTCCTGTTCCGGGGCGGTGACGGCCCTCCTGGCTACGACACGATGGGCCTCCGTGTCGGCGCCGAGTGGATGAAGAACAACTTGACCCTGCTGGGACTGGACGACACTCCGGCGAATCGGCTGCGGGTGCGTACCCTCATCTCGGCCGTGGTCGAGGGTGAGCGCGCGATCGCCGCGGTCGAAGATCGGAGCATGATCGATGAGCTGGTCGTCGAAGCGCTCGCGATCGTCCGTCGCGTCGCGTCCGTCGGCTGACGGTCAGCGGTCGCCGCGGGTCGAGCTGTCGAGACCCACGGACGTGCTGCTTCGCCGACGCCGGTAAGGAGAGTTCTGCTGCACGCGGAGGGGGCGACGCTGGTCTCTGCCGTGTTGGTGCTCGATCCCGGACGGCACGGCGTCGAGCGTCAAGCGTCTTGTCGGTTGCAGGAGACGCCTGAGCGAGTGGGCGCGACGCGGCGGCGCACTTGACGAAAGCGCGGCCCGCTCCTACTCTTTGAATCGTGTTCTAGAACAGGGTTCTGTTCTGGACTACGCATCCGACAAGCACATGGTTCCAAAGGAGGCACCGTGCCGGCATCGCCGACTCTCACGCACGCGCATCTCCACGGGACGTGGAGGAAAGAGGGCACGTGGCTCAGCTAGCAGGAAAGATCGCGGTCGTCACGGGCGCGGGCCGGGGTATCGGAGGTCGTACGGCGGTGCGCCTGGCATCCGACGGCGCCGCCGTCGCGGTCATCGACATCAACGAGGAGGCCACTCGCGCCACTGTCGCGGAGATCGAGGCGGCCGGTGGCCGCGCGATCGGCATCGCGTGCGATGTCAGCGATGAGGATTCGGTGTCAGCGGCCGCGCAGCGTGTCGAGGCGGAACTCGGCGCGATCGGCGTGCTGGTCAACAACGCGGGGGTGCTGCGGGACAACCTGCTGTTCAAGATGAGCGCGAGCGACTGGGACACCGTGCTCGGAGTTCACCTGCGCGGCGCGTTCCTCTGGTCTCGAGCGGCGCAAGCGCAGATGGTCCCGAGCAAGTGGGGCAAGATCGTCAACCTCTCAAGCACCTCAGCGCTCGGCAACCGGGGTCAGGCCAACTACTCGGCGGCCAAGGCCGGCATGCAGGGCTTCACGAAGGCACTGGCCATCGAGCTCGGACCGTTCGGCATCAACGTCAACGCCGTCGCGCCCGGCTTCATCGCCACCGACATGACCCGCTCCACGGCCGAGCGCACCGGAGTCGACTTCGAGCAGATGCAGAAGGCGGCCTCCGAGCGAATCCCGGTGCGCCGGGTCGGTCACCCGGAGGACATCGCGAACGTCGTCGCCTTCCTGGTGAGCGAAGACGCGTCGTACGTCTCCGGCCAGACCATCTACGTCGCCGGCGGACCCGTCGGCTGATCCATTCCTCTTCTACAACAACTTGGAGACTGCACAATGATCGACTTCTCACTCTCGGACGAACAGCGGATGGTGCGCGACACCGTGCGCGACTTCATCGAAAAGGAGGTCATGCCGTTCGAACCGCAGGTGCTGCGCAACGAGCGACAGGGCCTGCCAGCACTTGAGCCGGGTCAGCTGAAAGACCTGCAGAACAAGGCGAAGGCCGCCGGCTTCTGGGGCATCGGAACACCGGAGGAGTACGGCGGCACCGATCTCGGAGCCGTCATGACCTCGATCGTCGCCATGGAGGGCGGGCGCACCTTCGTGCCGTTCCGCTTCGGAGGCACGGCCGACAACATCCTCTACGCAGGCACGGAGGAGCAGAAGCAGGCGTATCTGATCCCGACCATCAACGGCGAGCGCCGCAGCTGCTTCGCGATCACGGAGCCGGGCGCCGGGTCGGATGCCACGAACATCCGCACCAGAGCGGTGCGCGACGGCGACGACTGGATCATCACCGGCGAGAAGATCTTCATCACCAACGGCAACGAGGCCGACTTCGTCATGGTGTTCGCCGTCACCGATCCGGAGAAGGGCGCTGAAGGCGGCATCACGTGCTTCCTGGTCGACCGTGAGATGGGCTGGACGTCGCAGCCGATCGCGACGATGGGCGAGTGGGGCCCTGCAGCGCTCAACTTCGACAACGTGCGGGTTCCCGGCAAGAACGTGCTCGGCGAGGTCGGCTGGGGCTTCAAGCTGGCGATGCAGTGGATCGGCAACGGACGCTATCTGATCCCGTCCGGTGCGATCGGCGCGGCGGAGCGCCTGCTCGAGATGGCGATCGAGCACGCCAAGAACCGTCAGTCGATGGGCCACGTGATCGCCGACTACCAGGCGATCCAGTGGCACATCGCCGACTCGCACATCGAGATCGAGCAGGCCAAGTGGCTGACCCTGTACGCGGCCTGGTTGTTGGAGAACAACAAGGACAACCGGCATGCGGCATCCATCGCCAAGCTCACCGGATCGGTGATGGCGAACAAGGTCGTCGACAGGGTGCTGCAGATCCACGGCGGAATGGGCTACACGAAGGAGCTGCCGATCGAGCGCTGGTATCGCGAGTTGCGACTGCTGCGCATCTTCGAGGGCACCGACGAGATTCAGAAGCGCACCATCGCCCGCAACCTCATCAAGGGCTACGCGAAGGTGAGCGACATCGGCGGCTGAACCACTCCACCCATTCGCGGCCTCATCAGATCAAGGAGGATTCATGACGGCCACTGAAACCCTGTTCCCCGGTGCCGGCGTCGAGAGCACCGGTGCCGACGATGCCAACGTCGGCAGCGTCGACGTCGAACGTGTGAGACAGCTCTTCAACCCGAAGTCGATCGCCCTGATCGGAGCCACCGACAAGTCGTTCTGGTCCCTGTCGATCTACAAGAATCTGCTCGAGGGCGGATTCGACGGCTCGATCTACCTGGTCAACCCGCGCGGCATCGTCGTGCACGGACAGCAGTCGTACGCGGCGCTCGACGACCTTCCGGAAACCCCGGACTTGGCCTTCGTCATGGTGTCGACGGCGGTGGTGCTCGAGGTGATGGGCAAGGTGGCGGATGCCGGCATCCCCACCGCGGTCGTGCTCACCTCGGGCTTCGGCGAGGTCGGCGAAGAGGGGGCAAGGCTCGAGGCGCAGCTCGTACAGATCGCGCAGGATCGCGGCATCACCGTGCTGGGACCGAACGGCAACGGATACGTGAACAATGCAGCATCGATCACGCCGTACGGCCTGCCGATCACGACGCAGCTGCGCAAGGGCAACATCGGCATCGTGCTGCAGAGCGGAGCGCTGGCGAGCGCTGTCATCCAGCTGGCCCAGACGCGGCACGCCGGCGTGAGCCTGCTGGTGTCGATGGGCAATGAGTCGATGGTCTCGATGACCGATGTGATGCGGTACCTGGTCGAGGACGAGGCGACCAAGGTGATCGTGCTCTTCATCGAGTCGATCCGGCATCCTGATGACTTTCTCGAGGTGGCGCATCGGGCCCTACTCGCCGGCAAGCCGATCGTGGCCCTCAAGGTGGGACGCAGCGAAGGCGGCGCGCGCGTCGCGAAGGCACACACCGGGTCGCTGGTGGGTGACGACGGCGTGATCGACGCCGTGTTCCGGCAAAACGGGGTGATCCGCGTCGACTCGCTCGAGGACCTGATGGTGACCGCCGAACTGCTGTCGCACGCGGGTCCGTTCGTCGGGCGTCGCATCGGATTCGTGACTCCGTCCGGCGGTGCGTGCGAGGTCATCTCCGACCGCGCGGAGGACGAGGGCATCGAGATCCCGGCGTTCGCCGAGGAGACCGAGAGCAGACTGCGGGCGGTGCTGCCCGACTTCGCCAGCGTGCACAACCCGATCGACGTGACGGGCTACATCCTGATCGACCCTGAGCTTGCCCTCAAGGCGCTGAAGGCGGTACAGGACGACCCGAACATCGACCAGATCGTGTACGTCGCCGACCTCCCTCACGACGCGGCAGCAGACGTCGAGACCGCGATCGCGCGCGCCTCGACCCAGGCCGCGGCCATCGCGAGCGTGTCGAAGCCGGTGATCGTCGTGTCGAACACGATCACCGACATCACGCCGTTCGGTCGGCACGTGGCCGAGGCGAGCGGGTTCCCCGGCGTGGTGGGCGGCATCCATCACGGCATGACGGCGCTCGGCCGGGCCGCGCAGTGGTCCGAACGGTATCGAGCCGCAGCGTCCGCCGAGACGGCCGCCCGCGAGGTCGGTCTGCCGATCGTCGTGGATGCCTCCCCGGGCGAGACGTTCGCCGAGCGAAGGGCGGCGGCGGTGCTGGCCGAGCACGGCATCCCGATTGTGAAGAACGAGCTAGTGCACAGCGCCGACGAAGCGGCCGAGGCGGCCGATCGCGTCGGTTACCCGGTCGTGGTGAAGCTGGCGGCGGATGAGATCGAGCACAAAAGCGACATCGGTGGCGTCAAGCTCAACCTCGGCGACGCGGATGCCGTGCGTCGCGCTTTCGACGCCGTCATCGCCGCCGGTCGTGGCGCGGGAGCAGCCGACCCTGCTGCCCTCGTTCAGCCGCAGCGCTCCGGCGGTGTCGAGCTGATCGTCGGGGCGGTGCGCGATCCCAAGTGGGGCATGGTGCTGGCCGTCGGACTCGGGGGCGTGTGGGTGGAAGTGCTGAAGGACTCGACCCTGCATCTGCTGCCGGTGAACCGCGAGCAGGTGAAGGAGGGCCTCGGCTCGTTGCGCGGCGCGAAGCTGCTCTCTGGAGCCCGTGGCACGCAGGCGGCCGACCTGGATGCCGTTGCCGACGTCGTCGTGCGCATTGCGAACGTCGTCGAGCGGCTTGGTGACCGCCTCGAGTCGCTCGAGGTGAATCCGCTGCTCGTGCGAGGATCCGACATCGAAGCGCTCGACGCGCTGATCACCTGGAGGTAGAGGATGCCGCTGAACCTGGATGCCGTCGGCACCACGAGCACTCCTTCCACCGTCGAATGGACGGCGGATGAAGCCCTGATCTATGCCCTCGGCGTCGGGGCGGGCCAGGACGATCCGCTTCGGGAACTTGCGTTCACCACCGAGAACACGCACGGCGTCCAGCAGCGCGTGCTGCCGACCTTCGGAGTCGTCCTCAACCAGTTCCGCGGCACGCGTCGCCTCGACATCGGAACGTTCGACCCGGCCATGCTGGTGCATGCCGAGCAGAGCGTCGAGCTGTCGGGCGCACTGCCGGCGTCCGGAGCACTCGAGGTCGTCTCGACGGTCACGGGCATCTACGACAAGGGCAGCGGGGCGCTGGTCGTCAGCGAAGCGACGGGCACGCCTCCCGGTGGGGTCGTTCCGTTGGTCGTCACACGCTCTTCGCTGTTCATCAGAGGTGAGGGCGGATTCGGCGTGCGAGGGCCGAAGGATGCCTGGGCAGCGCCCGAGCGCGACGCGGAGATCGTGCTCGAGGCATCAACTCGCCCCGATCAGGCGCTGCTCTACCGGCTCTCCGGCGATCACAACCCCCTGCACACCGACCCGGCGTATGCGGCGCGTGCCGGGTTCCCGAAACCGATCCTGCACGGGATGGCCACCTATGGAGTGGTCGGCAGGGTGCTGCTGAACGCGCTCGCCGATGGCGACACCGAGCGGTTCGCCGGCATGAGCGGCCGGTTCAGCAAGCCGGTCTTCCCCGGCGAGCGGCTGAGCGTGCAGGTCTGGAATGCCGACGAGGGTGGTCTGGAGCACCTGTTCCGAGTGGCGAACGACCGTGACGAGATCGTGCTCGATCGCGGCACGTTCGTACTGCGGGCCGCGTGAAACCGCTGCGGTTCGAGATGTTCGATGGTGTGAGACACGTGGGAAGAGGCGTATGAGAATCGTCGTTCTCGTCAAGGAGGTGCCCGACACCTACGGCGCGCGCAAGCTCGATCTCGAGACCGGGCTGGCGCTGCGGGATGCCGGTGACAAGGTGCTCGACGAAGTGAGCGAACGCGCGCTCGAGGTCGCGATCTCGTATGCCGAATCGGCGCCGGGCACCGAGGTCGTCGCCCTCACCGCCGGCCCGGAGTCGGTGGCGAACTCGGTGCGCAAGGCGCTCGCGATGGGTGCAGA
>DASZMW010000273.1:0-4159 GCA_035551735.1 Humibacter sp.
TCGGCCACGCGCAGGATGGGACGTTCCGAAGCAGGGCTCACTGAAGCTTCTCCAAGGTGTTGAGATTGCGGTTGGTCGTGAGCGTCTTGCCGCGGGCCGTGCCGAGGCGTTTGCCGACGACACTGTCGAGAGTGTGGCCGCGCTCGACGGCCCAGTAGATGACCGAGCCGCCGTCGGCCGTCTGCTCCAGTTCGGGGTCCAGCGCGAGGTCGAGCACGTCGCGGGCTACGGCATCCAACTCTGCGGTACGTGGTGTCTCCGTGCCTCCGGGCGCCGCACCGATGAAGAACACGACGTAGCGATGCCGCCCCTCGCGCGCGGCGAACGGGCAGGCGTCGATCACGGAGGCCAGGGCATCCGTCTCGAGCACGTGCGCCTTCGCGTCATAGCCGAAGCGGTCGCTGAGCGACTTCTCGATCTCGACGCGGCGAGCGGATGCCTCACCCTCCGCCTCGAACACCACGTTGCCGCTCGCAAGCACCGTCTTCACGCTGTCGTACCCGAGCGACCGGAACACGTCGCCCAGCTCCGCGGACTTGATCGTGCGGCCGCCGACATTGACGCCGCGCAGCAGCGCGATGAAGCGAGTCATGGCATCCAGCATGGCAGCGCCCACCGACGCAGCGTGAGCCGTAGGCTCTCACGCGTGGGGGACGGCGCAGGGGACCGTGCGAGTGACGGCGCCGTCGACGGCGCCGACGGAGTGAACTCTGCGCGCGCCGGCACGGACGCCGCTCGCCGTCGCCGAGTGCCTCGATTGCTCCTGGTGCTCATCGCGGCATTCGTCGTGGTCTACGCCGCGGTGGTCACGCTCTACGCGCTGAGCGGCCGGGTGACATCGCTCGGACCCGCCGAGCCGGAGCCGGAGTCCGGCGGCGTGACGGTCGTACTCAACGTCGAGAGTGTGGATGCCGCACACCAGCGTGCAGACATGAGCGTCAGGATCGACCCATCCGACACGCTCTACTCCGGCGACAAGTTCTCCGTCGCGACCGACATCCACGTGATCGTCGCCCCTGTTCAGGGCAGCCAGGTCATCACCTTCACGGCACGCTCCGCGCCGCAGACGAAGGAAGTCAGCGTGCTGACCGGCGGCGAGGTCGAGAACTGGCCGTTCGACAGGTACCAGGCAGACCACATGCTGGTGCTCGCGTACGTCACCACCGATGGTGTCTCGCGTCCGATTCCCACGTCCGTCTGGTTCACCGGTGAGGTTCCTGGATGGAGCGTCGACGTGGCAGCTCGCGGCACAGCGGTCGCCGAGGCGCCGCAGACGCTCGGGGAAGCGATCGACGTCTCGCAGCGGATCGAGCTGTCGGCCGTGCGCTCCGGCAGCACGATCGCCTTCGCGTTCGTGCTGCTCGCGTTGCTGGTGACGATGCCCTGCCTCGTCCTGTTCGTCGCGATCATGGCATACCGCGGCAGACGCAAGCTCGAGCCGTCGTTCATGGGCTGGATGGGTGCCATGCTGTTCGCGACGATTCCGCTGCGTACGTTCCTGCCCGGATCCCCGCCGATCGGATCGTGGATCGACTTCACCGTCGTGCTCTGGGTCGTCGTCGGACTCATCGCCGGCCTGACGATCTACGTGGCGGCCTGGGCCCGCTGGTCGCGGCCTCACCCAGCTCCCTGACTGCGTTGCGCAATTCCACAGGCATCCGGCGAGCGCCTCGAAGGGTGTTTGTCGCATCCGCACGGCGAACTGGCCGCTCACAGCATGCCGACCTACCGTGAAGAAGCGGATGTCGGCAGCAGGCTTCGCCGTGCCCGCATCCGTCGAGACCGCTGCAGCACAGCATCCGCGCGCAGCATCCCCGACACGACCCACGGAAGAAGGCCTTGCGATGGTTGACACCGCTTCGAAGCCCGCGACCGAGCGCACCACGCGTCCCCAGCGCTCCGACTACACAGCTCAGACGGGGCCGATCGACGTCGATGCTCCGCCCGCGACGGTGGATGTCGCCGAACTCGGCCGCAGGTTGATGGGCACGTGGGCGGACATCCGCATCGCCGCCCGCGAGTTCGCCAAGAACCCGGACCTTCAGCGCATCGAGGGCCTGACCCTCGACGAGCACCGAGCTCGCGTCTTCGGCCAGCTGAAGCTGCTCGTCGAGAACGGCCAGGTACACCGCGCGTTCCCGACGTCGGTCGGAGGCGGCAACGATCATGGCGGCAACATCGCCGGATTCGAGGAACTCGTCACAGCAGACCCGTCGCTGCAGATCAAGAGCGGCGTGCAGTGGGGGCTGTTCGGTGCGGCCGTGCTGCACCTCGGCACCGAGAAGCACCACGAGAAGTACCTGCCGGGCATCATGAGCCTCGAGGTTCCTGGCGCGTTCGCCATGACCGAGACGGGACACGGTTCGGATGTCGCCTCCATCGCGACGACCGCCACCTACGACCCCGAAAGCCAAGAGTTCGTCATCGACACGCCGTTCCGCGGCGCCTGGAAGGACTACCTCGGCAACGCGGCGAAGGACGGCATCGCCTGCACGCTCTTCGCGCAGCTGATCACGAACGGCGTCAACCACGGCGTGCACTGCTTCTACGTGCCGATCCGTGACGCCGCCACCGGTGAGTTCCTGCCGGGCATCGGCGGTGAGGACGACGGCCTGAAGGGCGGTCTGAACGGCATCGACAACGGACGCCTGCACTTCACCGATGTGCGCATCCCGCGCGACAACCTGCTGAACCGCTACGGTGACGTCGCTGAAGACGGCACGTACACGAGCCCCATCGCGAGCCCCGGCCGTCGCTTCTTCACCATGCTCGGCACGCTGGTCCAGGGCCGTGTGTCGCTCGACGGGGCATCCACACTGGGTGCGGCGATGGGCCTGACGATCGCGATCACGTACGGCAACCAGCGTCGCCAGTTCACAGCGGGCAGCGACACCGACGAAGAGGTGCTGCTCGACTACCAGCGCCACCAGCGTCGTCTCATCCCGAGGCTCGCCACCACGTACGCCCAGGTGTTTGCGCACGACAAGCTGCTGGTGAAGTTCGATGAGGTCTTCAGCGGCAAGGCCGACTCGGATGACGACCGCCAAGACCTCGAGACGCTCGCCGCCGCGCTCAAGCCGTTGTCCACCTGGCACGCGCTCGACACCCTGCAAGAGGCGCGGGAGGCCTGCGGCGGTGCCGGATTCCTCGTCGAGAACCGCATCACCAGCCTTCGCGCCGACCTCGACGTGTACGTCACTTTCGAGGGCGACAACAACGTGCTGCTGCAGTTGGTGGCCAAGCGACTGCTGACCGACTACTCGAAGAAGTTCGCCACGGCTGATGCCGGCGCCCTCACCCGTTACGTCGTCGGACAGGCCGCCGATCGCGCCTACCACGGCAGCGGTCTACGCCGGCTGGCCCAGACGGTCGCCGACTTCGGCTCGACGGCGCGCTCGGTCGGTCAGCTTCGTGACCCAGAGGTGCAGCGCGAGCTGCTCACCGATCGCGTGGAGACGATGATCTCCGAGGTCGCCACACGGCTGCGCAACGCGAACAAGCTGCCCAAAGACAAGGCGGCCGCTCTCTTCAACTCGCAGCAGAACGAGCTGATCGAGGCGGCGCGCGCCCACGGCGAGCTGCTGCAGTGGGAAGCATTCACCGAGGCGCTCGAGGCGGTTCAGGATGCCGGCACCAAGCAGGTGCTCACCTGGCTGCGCGACCTCTTCGGGTTGGGTCTCGTCGAGAAGCACGTCGCCTGGCACATCATCCACGGCCGGCTTTCGCCCCAGCGGGCTCAGGCCGTCACGGCGTACATCGACCGGCTCGTCGCGCGGCTGCGTCCGCAGGCGGAGAGCCTCGTGGATGCCTTCGGCTTCGAGCAGGAACACCTGCGTGCGAAGATCTCCAGCGGTGTCGAGGCCGAGCGTCAGAACGAGGCGAGGGAGTACTTCCGCCAGCAGCGGGCATCCGGAACCGCCCCCATCGACGAGAAGACCCTCACCAAAAAGAAGAAGTAGCCCCCTCCGCTGGTCGAGTAGCGCCCGCGCAGCGGTCGCCCTCCGCTGGTCGAGTAGCGCCCGCGCAGCGGTCGCGTATCGAGACCCGCGCCCGGGTCGCCGGTTCAGTGCCAGTCGCTGATCTGCAGGTCGTCCGGAGCGGGCGCGCCCACTCCGGTCTCGAGCAACTGCTTCAGGCTGACCAGGAATGTCGCCCACTT
>DASZMW010000274.1:0-10716 GCA_035551735.1 Humibacter sp.
TGCCATGCACCGCCGGTGCCGGGGCCACGGTCGTAGACCACGAAATCGACGCCGGGTTCGAGCTGAAAACGCTTCAGATAATAGGCGACGGCGAGCCCCGCCTGGCCTGCACCGATAACCACCACCTGGGCGCGTTCAGACACTGGGGACACGGTATATACCATCATGGATGACTGTGAACGAGTACCCAGGCTGGCAGTGGCCTGCATGCTAAACTCGTCGCTAGTTTTCATTCCCGTTCGGAACCCCGGTTGAGCGTCATCCGCCCCGGGCCTGTCATCGTGAGGGGGTCTCGCATGGGGCGCGGCCGTCAAAAGGCGAAGCACACCAAAATCGCCCGTGAGCTGAAGTCCTACAGCCCGACTGTGGACTACAACAAGCTCGAGGAAGAACTCACCGGGCACCCGCACGACGACGAGCGATATTCGGCATGGGCCGACTTCGAGTCGCCGGACGGGCAGCGGTCAGACGACTACCAGGAGCGCTCGGCGGGCTGATCGCCGGAGCGCCACGCGACGCGCATCCCTCATGGGGTGCGCGTTTCGCGTTGCCTCGCGCCTTTTTCCCGTTCGGGTCGCAGTTTCTGTCGACTCACGTCGTGCGACCGACAGAAAATGCGACCCGAGTCCCGTGAACCGGAGCGCCGATGTGACAGATGTCACGCGGATGTCGTGACGGGCGTGTGCACGTCGGCGCGAGGCTCCGCCGCAGAGTGGTCGGTATGAACGCTGAACCAGCACGGCAGACCGCGGATGCCGCCACCCGCACCCTCGCGATCGACGCTCGCGGAATCACCAAGCGCTTCGGGCGCGTGCTCGCGGTCGACGGAGTCGACCTGCACATCGGCCAGGGCGAGGTCGTCGCCTTTCTCGGGCCGAACGGCGCCGGAAAGTCCACCACGATCGACATGCTGCTCGGGCTGAGCCGACCCGACCAGGGCGAGGTGCGTGTGTTCGGCGACCCGCCGCGTGCCGCCATCGCCAACGGGCGGATCTCGGCGGTGCTCCAATCGGGCGGCCTGTTGAAGGACCTCACCGTTCGCGAGACGGTGACCCTCACCGCAAGCTTCTTCACCGCGCCGCGGCCGGTGGATGAGGTGCTCGAGCGGGCAGGCATCCTCGACATCGCGGATCGCATGGTCGGCAAATGCTCCGGCGGTCAGCAGCAACGCCTTCGGTTCGCCCTCGCGCTGCTCTCTGATCCAGGGCTGCTCATTCTCGACGAACCGACGACCGGCATGGACGTCGACGGGCGCCGAACCTTCTGGCAAGCGATCCGAGCGGATGCCTCGCGCGGCCGCACAGTCGTCTTCGCCACGCACTACCTCGAGGAGGCCGATCTCTACGCCGACCGCATCATCCTGGTGCGCAAGGGCCGCATCGTCGCAGACGGTACGTCGGCGGAGATCAAGAACCTCGCGGCGGGCCGAGTCGTTCGCGCGAAGCTTCGCGGTGCCGACCTCGCTGTTCTGCAGACGATCGCAGGCGTGAAATCTGCCGAGCAGCAGGGCGACACGGTGATCGTCACAACCACCGATTCCGACGCGGCAGCCCGCTACCTGCTCAACCAGACCTCCGCCGTCGACCTCGAAGTCACGTCGCACAACCTCGAGGACGCGTTCGTCGCGCTCACCGGGGATGCGGGCGATGCCGGCACAGACATCCGCGAGACGGCGACCCTGTCGGCCGGCGAAAACGCGTAAGGAGAAACCATGACCACCATCGCTCCCGCGCTGAAGCAGCGCACCGTCCGCCCTCTCGGGGGCTTCAACCTCACTTACCTGTGGATCGAGCTCAAGCGCAAGCTGCGCAACCGGCGCACCCTCGTCTTCACCCTCGTGTTCCCGGTGGCCCTCTACCTGCTGGTCGGATACCCGCAGCGTGATGTCGCGCTCGGCAGCGTCCCCGTGAACGCCGGCGGTGTGTCCGTCGCCGCGTACATCATGGTGTCGATGGCGCTGTACGGCGCGATGATGTCGGCTACCGCCGCCGGCGGGGCCGTGGCCATCGAGCGCACACAGGGTTGGAGCCGTCAGCTCAGGCTCACGCCGGTGAGCCCGATCGCCAATGTCGCCACCAAGATCGTCGCGGGGCTCGTCGTCGGACTGGTCGCCGTTGCAGCCACGTTCGCCGTCGGCGCCGCCACCGGCGTGCGCATGCCGATCGAGGACTGGCTGCTGGCGGGACTGGCCGTGTGGCTGCTCGGCACACTCGTCTTCACGACGCTCGGCCTGATGATCGGATACCTCGTGCCGAGCGAGAACTCGATGCAGTTCGTGAGCCTGGCGATCGTGCTGCTGTCGTTCCTCGGCGGTCTGTTCATCCCACTCGATCAGATGCCGGCGGTGATGCACGACATCGCGGTGTGGACGCCGGTGTACGGAATCGGTGAACTCGGCCGGGCACCGCTGACGGGTGACGCGTTCAACATCCTGGCTCTGCTCAACGCCATCGGCTGGCTGGCCGTGTTCGCCGCAGGAACGGCGCTGCTGTTCCGTCGCGACACGCAGCGCGGCTGACCGCGCCGCGAACTGCGAGAGTAGACGGATGAGTGCCATCCGGTTTCCCACGGTGCAGCTGCCGGAACCGCCAGACGATATCGACGTGACGCGACGAGTCGAGGCCAGCGTGCCTGGCGCACCGCATCTGGGACGTCGCTGGTACATCGGCCCGCTCGTTGCGGTGTTCTGGCTGGCGGCTCTGCTGTCGTCGTATCTGCACGGCCCGACCAGCTTGTGGATGAATGTGCTCGCGGTTGCAGGCGGCGTCGCGTACGGCGTAGGCATCGTCGCAGCGGTTCCCGTCGCATGGCGGCTCCCGCGAAGTCACCGCCTCTGGGCATCGCTCGCGCTGTTCGCGTTGAGCTTCGTGCTCTGGCCGATCCTCGGCTGGGCAGTCGGGCAGACCTGGGTCTTCGTCGGCATCGTCATCGGTTTGAGTCTGTTCACGATGCGCGTGACGTACCTTCTCACGGGCACCCTTGTCGGGATGGCGCTCGTCTTCGAGTTGGCAGGGGGCGCGACGGTCAGCGGGGGCGTCTGGATGCCGGCGATCATCGCATCCATCACCATGATGGTCACCGGATTCGCCAGACAGAACGCCACGATCCGCACCTTGCATGCCACTCGGCTCGAGCTGGCCGCGCTCGAGGTGCAGAAGGAGCGCGGGCGGGTGGCGCGCGACATGCACGACATCCTTGGGCACTCCCTCACCGCCATTGCCGTCAAAGCGGAACTCGCCGGCATGCTGATCGACACGGATGCCCGCCAGCAGGCGCGCGAGGAAGTCACAGCACTCGAAGACCTCGCCCGCGGCGCCCTCGCCGACGTTCGCTCGACGGTGGCCGGATACCGGGGCGTCAACGTGGTCGGCGAACTCGCCAACGCACGGTCGATCCTCGCCAGCGCCGGCATCGAGGCTCAGCTGCCGTCTACGGTCGACGAGCTGGCGGCGGCGGACCGCGAGCTCGCCGGCTGGGTCGTGCGGGAAGGGGTCACGAACGTCATGCGACACTCGGGCGCGAGCCTCTGTCGCGTGACGGTCGGAGCGAATCTGGTGGAGGTCGATGACAACGGCCACGGTGCCCCCAACGACGGAGCAGGCGATGGCAACGGTCTGCGCGGTCTCCGTGAGCGAGCCGAAGCCGCAGGGTGGCGGCTGAAGACCGGCTCGAGCGACCTGGGCGGTTTCCGACTCACTCTCGTGCGCGGAGATGCCGCATGACCGATCGAACGATCAGGCTGCTTCTGGCCGACGACCAGGCGCTCGTGCGCGGGGCGCTCGCGACCATGCTCGGACTCGAACCCGACATCGAGGTCGTCGCCGAGGTAGGCCGCGGTGACGACGTCGTGGCAGCGGCACTCGGCACGAGCCCCGATGTCGCTCTGCTCGACGTGGAGATGCCGGGCCTCGACGGCATCACGGCGGCGGCCGATCTGCGGGAGCGCGCGCCGGGCATCCGTGTGCTCATGGTGACGACGTTCGGCCGGCCGGGCTATCTGCGGCGAGCCATGAAGGCGGGCGTTGCGGGGTTCGTGGTGAAAGACACCCCCGCGAAACGCCTGGCGGCGATCGTTCGCGACATCGATGCCGGCATGCGGGTGATCGACCCGGCGCTGGCGGCAGAGTCACTGGCCTCCGGCGATTCACCCCTGACCGAGCGGGAGACGGAGGTTCTCACGTCGGCGCAATCCGGCGGGACGAATGCGGACATCGCACGCGAGCTGCACCTCTCAGAGGGCACGGTGCGCAACTATCTCTCGGCGGCCATCGGAAAGACGGGTGCGCGAACCCGAGCCGAGGCAGTGCGCGTAGCGATGGAGAACGGCTGGTTGTAGCACCGCCGAAACACGACACACCCCGCTGATCGAGTAGCGGAAGGGCGCGGGCGCGGGCCTACAGCCAGCCATTGGCGGAGGCCTGCGCCGCGGCATCCGCTCGGTTGCGGGCACCGGTCTTGCCGATGGCCGCCGAGAGGTGATTGCGCACCGTGCCTTCCGAGAGATGCAGCTGCCTGGCGATCTCGTTCACGGACCCGCCGCGCACGGCCACTCGCAGCACCTCGGTCTCGCGCTGCGTGAGCGGCGAGCTTCCGGATGCCAGTGACTCGGCCGCCAGCGCCGGGTCCACCACCCGCAGGCCCTGCGCGACGCGACGCACGGCATCCGCCAGCTGGGCCGCCGGAGTGTCCTTCACGACGAAGCCGCTCGCGCCGGCTTCCATCGCGCGCCGCAGGTAGCCGGGACGTCCGAACGTTGTCACGATGAGCGACCTGCATTGCGGCAGCTTGCGGTGCAGCAACTCGGCCGCGGCGAGGCCGTCGAGGCCCGGCATCTCAACGTCGAGCAGGGCGACCTGGGCGTTCGAGTCGCGGGCGGCATCCAGCACCTCGTCCCCTCGGCCGACCTGGGCCACCACCTCCAGGTCGCTCTCCAGCTCGAGCAGTGCGGCGAGCGCGCCGCGCACGAGGGCCTGGTCGTCGGCGAGCAGCAGTCTGATCGATTCGCTCATTCCGCCCTCACCGTGATCAACGTTCCTCCGTCGTCGCTCGGCCCGATCGTGAGCGTGGCCCCGGCCTTCGCCGCTCGCTCGCCCAGCCCCGAGAGTCCGTGTCCGCCCGCGACGGTCGCTGGCATCCCTCGTCCGTCGTCGCCGATCATCACGGCATCGCGCTCCAGCCCGACCCAGCAGTTCTTCGCGCCGGAGTGGCGCACGACGTTGGTCACCGACTCACGCAGTATCCAGGCGAACGCCTCGCGCAGTTGGGGCGCGACCACGTCGCCGGATGCCGGCAGGTGCGGCACGATGTCCGCCGCCACGAGTGCAGCGTGCGCCGCCGACAGCTCCGTCTCGAGCGTCATGGCGCGATATCCGGCGACGGATGCCCGCAGGTCGGCCAGCGCCGCCCGCGCCAGCCTCTCGATATCCGCGAGTTCCGCCTCGGCCCGATCCGGATCGCGGGCGACGAGCTTGCGCGCGAGCTCGCTCTTGACCGTCACCACGGTGAGCGAGTGCCCGAGCACGTCGTGCATGTCGCGGGCGAAACGCTCGCGCTCGTCGACGACGGCGAGTCTCGCGATCTCGCTCTGGGCATCCCTCAGCCGTGCGATCGCTTTGATCTGCTCGCCGAAGGTGAGCATCATGACCGAGATGGATGCCGTGAGCGCAGCAACGTACCAGTAGGTGGCGAACGATCCGGTCGTCGCCATCAGCACGAGCTGTGCCCCCACCACGACGACGATCGTGGTGATCGTGAGGCGAGCAGGCAGCCAGCTCATCGCGGCCATGATCGGCACGTACAGCCAGAACCACATCGTGTCGAGGCCGATCAGCGGGAACGCCAAGCAGGTGTAGCCGAAGAAGAGCGCATACGCGATCGCGGCGACCGGCCACGGCCTGCCCCACAGCAGCGGAGGAAGCACGACATAGATCGCGGCAAGCACCACGACGTGGATGGTGAGCAGGGTGGCCGGCACCGGATCGACGGGGCCGACCCACGTCAGGATCACAGGGATCGCGAGATAGGCCAGCCCCCAGAGCGAACCGAAGTACCACCTGCGGGCGCCCGACGAGCGAATGCGGGAGACGGCATCCCGCCAGGCGTCTGCGAACGGACGGCCGCCCGCCCGCGTTGAACCCGTGTCGGTCGTCACGGAGTTCAGCGTAGGCGGGTCGGGCTCGACGTGCTCGCCGGACAGGATGCTCACTGTCTGGCGGCGTCGCGGCGGTAACGCCAGACGATGAAGGCGCCGAGCACCAGCGTCCACGCCAGCAGCACGAGCACGGGTTCGAGCACGTCTCCACCCAGGTGCGCCCCCATCTGCCCGAGGCGGTTGAGCCAGTACGACGGCACCACCTGGGCGATGTTCGTCATCCAGGCCGGGAGGATCGACAGCGGAACCCACAGCCCGCCGAGGATCGCCATTCCGAAGAAGACCACCATGAACAGGGGTTGCGCGAACTGAGGCTTGGCGAACTGGCCGATCAGCACCGCGATCAGGGCGAACGGGATGACGCCGAGCCAGAGTCCGAGCGCGGCCATCGCCCAGGCGGCCGGGCTCAGCGACGCGTGGAAGACGATTACCGAGATGATGATGAGGGCGACAATGCTGACCAGTGCCACGGACAGCGCCGCCACGACCTTCGAGAGCAGGTAGCCCATGCCGCTGAGCGGGGTCAGCCGCAGCTGACGGTTCCAGCCGACCGAGCGCTCGGTGACGATCGTGAAGGCCTGGCCGAGTGCGGCCATCATGCCGCCGTAGCCGGCCATCTGCACGGTCGTGACGACAATCCACGGCAGCCCCGTGACCTTGTCGATCTGGCCGCTCGAGCCGTAGATGCCGCCGAAGAGCAGCAGCATGACGAGCGGCACGGCGAACGTGAAGATGGTGTTCCGCACATTCTTCAGCTGGCGGAAGGACTCGAGTCCCAGGTACGCGATGCTCATGAGCGGGCTCCGATCAGGGTGGACTCGCGGTCGGCCGAAGAGGTGGTCAACGCGAGGAATGCGTCGTCCATCGAGTGCGCGGTGACCTCGATGTCGTGGATGTCGTTGTGGTGCGAGAGCAACGTGCGCAGGGCGGAGTCCGAGTCGTCGGTGACCACGGTGAGAACGTCGCCGCGGTGGTCGACGTTGCGAACGCCGGGCAGCTCGAAGAGTTCGGCCTCGATCTCCGCGCTCCACGCGAAGTCGAAGGATGCCCGGATGCGGCGGCCGCTCACCACGGCCTTCACCTCTCCCGGCGTGCCGTCGGCGACCACGCGACCGGCCGCCATCATGACGATGCGGTCGGCGTAGGCATCCGCCTCGTCGAGGTAGTGGGTGGCGAAGACCACCGTGCGACCGGCATCCGTGTACTCCCGCATGGACTGCCAGAACGTGCGGCGGGCCTCGACGTCCATGGCGGCTGTCGGCTCGTCGAGAATCAGCAGGTCGGGGTTCGAGACGATCGCCACGGCGAATCGCGCCCGCTGCATCTGCCCGCCGGAGAGCTTGCTGACCCTCTGCTTGGCGATCTCGGTGCACTTGGCGCGCTCGAGCGCCTCCTGCACCGACAGCGGATGCCTGTGCGCCGCAGCGATCAACGCCACGGACTGCGCGACGGTCATGGTTGGCAGCAGCGCGCCGCCCTGAAGCATGGCGCCCACGCGTCCGGTCTCGATCGCCGCGCGAGGTGTGCCGCCGAAGAGCTCGGCGGCACCTGTGGTCGGAGTGGCCAGTCCCAGCGCCATGTCGATCGTGGTCGACTTGCCGGCGCCGTTCGGCCCGAGCAGCGCGACGACTTCGCCGGGCTGAATGGAAAGGTCGATCCCGTCGACCGCGGTGAGGGACCCGAAGGTCTTGCTCAGGCCCGTCAGCGCAATGGCCGGTGCCTCGATGCCTTGTCTCGTGTTCACGCTTTCTATCGAAGCGGTGAACGGATGCTCGTGCCTCGGCCGCCCATCACGTCACGTGGGTGACATTTGTCATAGCGCTCCGCCCCTTCCGCTGGTCGAGTAGCGCGCCGGAGGCACGCGTATCGAGACCCGTCGCGCTGGAGGGTCTCGATACGCGTCCGCTTCGCGGGCGCTACTCGACCAGCGGAAGGAGGGGCGGGCGCTACTCGACCAGCGGGAGCAGCGGGCGACGGGCCTCCAGCAGGATGCGGCTGCTGAACGACACGAAGGCGCCTTCGTGCTCGATCGTCTCGTGCACGGCGCGCAGCCGGTCGCGGTAGCGATCGACCGTGAAATCGGGCACCGTCCAGATCACCTTGCGCAGAAAGTGCACGACGGCCGCGGTGTCGAAGAACTCGATGCGCGTGCGTTCCTCGCGCAACGAGACCACTTCGAGGCCGGCATCCGTCGCACCCGTTCGCAAGGCATCGAGGCGGGAGACCGGGTCGCGCGGCTGCGGTCCCATCAGAAACTCGTACAGCTCGCTGTTGGACCGCTCGCCGATCTGCTGCGACAGGTACGTACCGCCTGGCACGAGCACCCTGGCGATCTCGGCGAAGTCTGTGACGACCGGATGCCTGCTCGTGACGAGCGCGACGCTCGCGTCCGCATACGGCAGCGGGGCATCCTCCGGCGACTCCACGACGATGCCGTCGAACCTCTCCAGCGCCGCCCGAGCGATCGCCACATTCGGATGCCAGCCCTCCGTCGCAGCCACCACCGGCGGTCGCGGATCGGCGCCCGCCAGGATCGCCGCGTAGACCTCGCCACCGCCGGTCTGCACGTCGAGCACGCTGGATGCGTCGCTCGCCCAGGCCGCGGCCATGCGCGCGTATCCCCAGCTCGGTCGCTCCTCGGTGGCGCGGCCGTTGAACCAGGAGAAGTCCCAGCCCTCGGTCGGCACGGACTCACCTTCGGCGACCAGGTCATCGAAGTCGGGCATCCGCCCATCGTGTCACGCCACGTCTCATCCGTCGCACCTGGCGGCTCGGGAGGTATGACGTGCCACGTGCGACGGATGAGACGGGTTCGGCTGCTAGGTGCCGATCGGGTGGGTCGAGACGGGAACCGGTGCTGCCATGGCAGGAACCCACCACTGCGGGTCCGTCCATCTGCCGGGAAGCTCGGCGTGAGGCAGATCGGGAAGATAAGAGGGATCGACCGAACGACGATCCCGCACGGACTCGTGCAACACGGCGTCGTCCGGGACGCGCCGGTGGAGCGGGATCAGAAGGTTCCACGTCCACGAGTTCTTGTGCAACGGCGCGGCCCCTGAGTATGCCCGCTCGACAGCGCAGTACCTGGCGTACGCGTCGGCCGGCTCGGCGTCGCGCAGCAACAGGTCCTGACAGACGCCGTCGAAAACCCACTTCAGTGCGATCGCCGCCAAGTCGTGGTTCTCGAAGGTTCCTCCGACGTCGCAATGGACGCCGGGGAACCATACCTCCTCGAACCCTCCCCTCGGGTCGACGGGCACGTAGCGGAACGGGCGCCGCTCCTCGTCGATCGACACGGCGTGCCGCAACCGCTTCACGTTCCAGAGCGACCGCGTGTCGGGCCATTCCAGGCTGCCGAGCCCGCCGAACCACGCCTCGACCGTGTCCCAGACACCGAGATATTCGACGGGGACCGCGTGGATGTCCTTCGCGAGCTTGGCGGGAACGTCCGGGTGGAAACCACCCGACGCGGCGGCAACCGGCTGGCCCGGCGTGCCCCAGCACAGGGCATCCGCGAACGCCTTCGCCTCGCGGGTCCGGCGCGCGATCGCCTTCTTCGTGCCCACCGGCTTCACATACTCCTGCACCGCGTAGGCCACCAGGTTGGAGGAACCGGACCGCAGCATGCCGGGCCGTGCGAGCAGTCCGACGAGCGCTCGCGCCGTGAACGCTCCACGGCTGAAGCCGAAGATGTATACCCGATCGCCCGGGCGGTAACGCTCCATCAGCCAGTCGTACGCTTGGCTGACTTTGCCCCTCATGCCGAAGCCGAACGCGAGACCGAACGCCCGCGAGAGCCACTTGCCGATCACACCGCGGGCCGTCGCGGACGGCAGAGTACCGACCCCGGGGTCGTAGTACGCGATCTGCTCGGCCGGCCGGTCGAGATCGAGCATCATGAACACCTTCGCGGCGTTCGTCGGGTGATAGTCGAGCTCGTTGCTCGTGCCGTCGAGACAGATGACGATGTTCTTCGGTGCGGCGGGCGGTTCGTTCGGGTCGAGCCGCCCGCCGGTGCGTTCCGCTGTCATCACGAGCCTCCGACGTCATCTACAAGGAGACGTCGCCCGCTCGTTTGATACGAGGGATGCTCACGAATGTGTGGCGGTGGGAGGCGGGAGGTTGACCGTGCGGTTCTAGGAGTAGTCCCCGACGAGGCGCACGGCGCCGCCGTCGACACCTTTCGCGCCCTGCTCGTAGCCTGCGATGTCGTGCTCAGCGGTCGATACCGCGCCGACCTGCCAGGCCGGGATGCCGTCGACCGCGAGGGTCGAGACCACGGATGCCGCGGCATCCGCCTCGACGACCGCGAAGAAGCCGATCCCGAGGTTCCAGGTGCCCTCTGCGCTCTGCAGCGTGGTGCCGGCGAGGTCGCTCAGCACGCGGAACACGGGCGAGGGCGACCAGGTCGACCGGTCGACATCCACCCACGAGCCGCGCGGCAGCACGCGCGCCAGATTGGCGGCGATGCCTCCACCCGTCACGTGCGAGAGCGCGTGAACGGATCCCCCGTTCGGCGACGCGAGCACCCGCAGCAGCGGCGCGGAGTAGAGGCGAGTGGGCTC
>DASZMW010000275.1:0-3225 GCA_035551735.1 Humibacter sp.
TCACCTGGGTCAGTGGCGCGCCCCTGCCCTCACCGCATCTCGAGCGGATGCGTTCCTCTTCGCCCGTCGTCGCCACGGTCGAGCGCCGCGATGGCGGTGAGCTCGTCGTCCGTCAACTGGAAATTGAAGATGTCGAAGTTCTCAGCCATGCGCTCCCGGTGGTTGGACTTCGGGATGGCGACATCGCCCACCTGGATGTGCCAGCGCAGCACCACCTGGGCGACCGTCTTATCGTGCGCGGCCGCGATCTGCTGCAGCACGGGTGCGTCGCTGAGAGTGCCACCGCCGAGCGGATACCACGCTTCGGTCGCGATGCCGTGCTCGAGGTGGAAGGCGCGCAGCTCGCGCTGCTGGAACTCGACGTGCAGCTCGACCTGATTCACCGCAGGCGTCACTCCGGTCTCGGCGATGATGCGCTCCAGGTGCTCGATCTGGAAGTTCGAGACCCCGATCGCCTTCGCACGCCCGCTCTCCGCAATGGAGATCAGGGACTTCCACACGTTCGGGTAGATGCCCTTGACGACCAGCGGCCAGTGGATGAGGTACAGGTCGACGTAGTCGAAGCCGAGCGCGTCCAGGCTCGCCTGGAAGGCATCCTCGGGATGCTCCTGGTCGCCGTTGGCAAGCTTGGTCGTGATCCAGAGGTCGCTGCGCGCGACGCCGGATGCCCGCACCGCTTCGCCGACGCCCGCCTCGTTGTGGTAGCCGGCAGCGGTGTCGATGTGCCGATAGCCGACCTCGAGCGCGGTGCCGGCGATCTCGGCGGTGCGAGCCGGATCGACCCGGAACACGCCGAATCCGAGCTGCGGGATCGCGGTGCCGTTGTTCAGCGCGATGGTGGGGATGGTGGTCTCGGTCATGCCTCAACGCTAGCGAACCGGACGCGATCGCTCAGATCGCGATCGAGCCGCCCTCGGCCGGCCCATCTGCGACCGAACCGCCCAGCTCGTGCACCTCGACGTCGGGCACGGCATCGCCGGGTCGCGGGTTGCCCACGAACGCCGCGGTGTAGTGGAAGACGCGCTCCGGGTCGTCAGGATGCGCCGCGACCTCCCGCACGCCGAGCTCACGCCATCGGTCGAACACCTCGACCACCTCTTCAGCCATCGTGCGCGACTCGTCCTTGGTGAGCATCACCGCTCCCAGATAGATGGCGCGCGTGGCCTTCGGATCCCTCGGAATGCTCTCATCGAGGATTCCGCGCAACCAGTCAAGCCGTTCCGCCATCAAGGGATCGACGCCGGGGCCGCCTTCGACCGACGGCAGATCCAACCCCTCCGGATGCGTCATCTGCCAGACGCGATCCCGGCCGTCCCGCGCGTGCTCCGGTGATTCCTGCACCAGGCCTGCCTTCGCCAGCGTGCGCAGGTGGAAGCTGAGCGAGTTCGCCGGCTCCCCCGTGACGGCGGCCAGATCGGCTGCCCGCGCGTGACCACGCGCCGCGAGCTCCCACATGATCCGCTGGCGCAGCGGATGGGCCAGCGCGCGAAGCATCGCAGGATCCGTCACGGGATACGCCTGTTCGACCACGCTCGGAGTCTAACAAAGTAGGCAACAGATATTGCGCAATGTATCTTGCGCAATATCTGTTGCCTATCTATGCTGGCGATCATGACCGACTCCGCAACCACCGCGCACAACACCCCCACCCTGTGGCGCAACACCCCGTACCTGCTCCTGATGACCGGCAAGACCGGCCAGCTGCTCGGCAACGGAGTGGCCGTCTTCGCCGTACCGCTGATCGCGTTCGGCATCACCGGGTCTATCTTCTGGGCCGGCGTGATCGCCGCCATCAGCGAGATCGGCGTGCTCGTCGCGACACTGCCCGCGGGCGTGATCGCCGATCGCGTCGATCGACGCCGCATCCTTCTGGTCTGCTCACTGCTGGGTGCCGTGCTCTGGTCCGGACTGTGGTGGGCGGATGCCGCTGGCATGCTGAACGGATGGGAGCTCGCGGTCGCGCTGCTGATCGCCTCCGGCATCGCGGCGTTCTATGCGCCGACGGAGGCCGCAGGCATCCGCTACGTCGTCAGCTCGGAGCAGCTCGGATCGGCGATGGCCGCTATGCAGGGCCGTGGCGCCGTCGCCAGCCTGCTCGCCAGTCCCATCGGCGGCCTGCTCTACGGGCTGAGCCGGGCGCTGCCGTTTCTCGCGAGCGCCGTCACCTACGTGCTGGCGGGTGTCACGACACTCTTCGTGCGGGTGCCGTTGAACGACCGCCGCAGCGCCGACGACAGCCAGAGCGCGATCGCCTCGCTCACCGAGGGCTTCAGGTTCGTGCTCACCGTGCCGGTCATCCGCACCGGCATCGGCGTGTTCGCCATGCTCAATCTCGCGTTCGGCGGCGTCATCGTCGCGATCAACCTGCACCTGGTCGCCACCGGCACGGCGCCGCTGCTGATCGCCCTCATCGACGTGATCTCCGGTGTCGCCATGCTCGTCGGTGCGGTCATCGCGCCGAGCCTCGTGAAGAGGTTCCGCGGCGGTCCGCTCGCTGTGATCTGTCTCGCTCCGTCTGTGGTGGGCGCGTTCGGAATGGCGCTCGTCACGAACTACACCGGATACGCGGTGCTGACCGTCGTCATGACGCTCTTCATCCCGCCCGCGAATGCCGCATTGCTCGGCTACGTGAGCGCCATCACCCCGCAGAACATGCAGGCGCGCATGAACTCCGTCGTCTCCCTGTCGTGGACTCTCGTCGCCCCGATCGCACCGCTTCTGGGAGGCATCCTGCTCAGCACGGTAGGCGTCGGCTGGACGCTCGCCGTGTTCGCGACAGTGCTGCTTCTGGGCTTCCTCGCCTTCGCCGCGAATCGGGCCGTACGCAGCATCGGTCGCCCCGACACGTGGGAGGCCGACCTGGTCGCCTGGCCGCCGAGCGCGTGAGCGTCACACGTCGTAGACGCGGATCAACTCGCGCTTGAGGACCTTGCCGCTCGGTCCGAGCGGCAGTGACTCGACGATCTCGAGGCGCCTCGGGTACTTGTACGCTGCGACGCGTTCCTTGACGTGATCGATCAGCTCGTCGGACGTGGCAGTTGTTCCCGGCATGAGCGTGACGGCCGCCATGATCTCCTGGCCGTGCGTCTCGTGCGACACCCCGAACACCGCGACCATCGAGACTGCCGGATGCGCGGCCAGCACCTCTTCCACCTCGCGCGGGTAGACGTTGTAGCCGTTGCGAACGATCATGTCCTTCTTACGGTCGACGATCGTGATGTAGTC
>DASZMW010000276.1:0-2482 GCA_035551735.1 Humibacter sp.
GATGCCCCGCGCGACGAGCTCGTGCGCGCCGTGCACGCCGCGGCGCTCGGCCGCACCTCGCTCGCGTCGTCGGTCGCCTCGCGGCTGATCGACAGGGTGCGCTCGCCAGAGGCTAGCCTGCTCAGCCCGCGCGAACTGCAGGTGCTGGCACTCGTCGCCGACGGCGCGACGAATCGGCAGGCCGGTGTGCGGCTGCACCTCAGCGAGGCGACGGTGAAGACGCACCTGCTCAGCATCTACGCCAAGCTCGGGGTTTCAGACCGCGCCGCAGCAGTGGCGGAGGGATTCCGACGCGGGCTGCTCGGCATCTCGCCGTCTGACTCCCGAAACGCGCGTTGACGGGTCTGCCGATTTCGCGTGGCATTCACGAGCCGGACAGTTTGCGATGATCGAATGAGGTCGTGACTGTGCGCACGGCGGAATATCCCCGACCTGACCACTTCTTGGTCCACATCAGCGACACGCATCTGCTGGCGGACCGCGGACGCCTCTACGACCGCGTCGACTCGGCCGAGCACCTGAGCAGGGTTCTCGACGAGCTCTCGGCATCCCGCGGACGTCCTGAGGCGATCGTCTTCACCGGCGATCTCGCCGACAAGGGCGAGCCGGATGCCTACCGACAGCTGCGCGAACTCGTCGAGCCGGTCGCCGCCGAGCTCGGCACCCAGGTGATCTGGGTGATGGGGAATCACGACGATCGCGCATCGTTCCGCGCCGAGCTCTTCGGCGAGGTCCCGACGATGCGACCGGTCGACAGGTCGTACGACATCGGCGGGCTCCGGCTGATCACGATCGACAGCACCGTGCCGGGGGCGCACCACGGCGAACTGACAGGCGAACAGCTCGACTGGCTGGCCGAGGAACTCGCCTCGCCCGCCCCGCACGGGACGATCCTCGCGATGCACCATCCGCCCGTTCCGAGCGTGCTCGACCTCGCGGTGAGCGTCGAGTTGCGCGACCAGGCTGGACTGGCCGAGGTGCTCGAGGGCTCGGATGTGCGCAGCATCCTCGCGGGCCATCTGCACTATTCGTCGACCGCGACGTTCGCGGGCATCCCGGTGTCGGTAGCGAGCGCCACCTGCTACACCCAGGATCTGAACGTGCCCGTCGGAGGTACCCGCGGGCAGGACGGCGCGAGGGCGTTCAACCTCGTGCACGTCTACCCGACGACCGTGCTGCACTCCGTGGTTCCGGCCGGGCAGTACGCGGCGCTGGACTACATCGACGCCGACGAGAGCGCGAGCAGGTTGCGCAGGGAAGGCATCCGCATCGCCGATCGCGTCAATCCGCCGGTGCTGGCCGAACCGCCGATGACCATGCCGGTCGCCGTCCCCGCCTGAGCTGTCACGAAGCGAGAGCGCTCAGCGCTCCCAGGGGGCGGGGATCGGGAAGTAGCGCTCGAGGAAGTCCGTCACCGTCGCGATGCGCTGCTCGTCGGAGACCTCAGGACTGCTGCCGTCGTTGAGGCAGAACATGTCCTGATCCCGCCGGTGCAGCAACCGCGCCATCTGGCCTTCGGCGCGCGCCAGCGTCGTCTCGATGTACTGCACCCTCGCCTGGGTCTGCTCGACCGCGTGGCCCTTAAGCAGGGCGTAGTAGTGGTACAGCGAGTTCGTCACCGAGATGTCTGTGGCCGAGCGGAAGCGACTCGCTGCGGTGCGGGCGAAGTCGTCTGCGAACTCCCGCTCGAGGTCGAACGAGACCCTCGTGCTGAACGGTGCCGCGCAGTGCTCGAGGTGCCTCGTGATCACCCGGCCGAAGCGCTCCCGCAGCAACCGCCGGTTCACCCTGGCGGAGTTCTCGAACCCGCTGCGCCACTCGGCGTTCTCGCCGAGACCGATGCGGGTGGCCGCCTGCACGAACTTCGTGACCCCGCCTGGCGAGAAGAACAGCGCAGGCGACGCAGGACGGCCGAAGAACATGTCGTCGTTCGAATACAAGAAGTGATCAGCGAGGCCCGGAATGCGGTGCAACTGCGACTCGACCGCCTGGGAGTTGTGCGTCGGCAAGACGGACGTGTCGGCGAAGAACTCCTCGCTGCGAACGATCGAGACATCCGGATGCTCGGCGAGCCAGTACGGCCGATCGGAATCGGTCGCGATGTAGATGTGGCGCACCCACGGCGCGAAGAGGTGCACGCTGCGGAGCGCATATTTCAGCTCGTCGATCTGTCGGTACCTGGCAGGCGAATCATCGCCCTCGCCCACCACGTACGTCCTCATGCGTTCGGCGCGCGCTCGCTGGTACTCCGCGCTCGACCCGTCGACCCACGAGAACACCATGTCGATCTCGAAGTCGACGGCCTCCACCGACGGCGCGAACATGTTCTGCAGCGTCGGCCACGTACGGCCGAAGAGCTGCACCTCGTCATCGATCGCCTCGACGAGTGGCAGACGCTCTCTGGTCAGGGCGTTTGCCCGTGGAGCGACGATCTCGTTGTCCCCGAACCGCCAGAACTCCAGCTGGAATGCACTCGCAGGAC
>DASZMW010000277.1:0-10285 GCA_035551735.1 Humibacter sp.
CGACGCGATCGCAGAGTTCGACAGGGAAGGCGCCGACCTCGTGCTGCTCGACCTCATGCTTCCCGGCATTCCGGGCACCGAGGTGTGCAAGCAACTCCGCACGCGATCCAACGTTCCGATCATCATGCTCACCGCGAAGGACTCCGAGGTGGACATCGTCGTCGGACTCGAGCTCGGTGCCGACGACTACGTGACGAAGCCCTACTCGACGAGGGAACTGCTTGCGCGCATCCGTGCCGTGCTGCGCAGACGTACCGACGACGGCGAATTCGAAGACGACGCCATTCTCGAGGTCGGCTCGGTGCGCATGGATGTCGACCGTCACGCCGTCACGGTGGGCGGCGTCGAGACGCCCATGCCGCTGAAGGAATTCGAGCTGCTCGAGCTCCTGCTCCGCAACGCGGGAAGGGTTCTCACGCGCGGCCAGCTGATCGACCGAGTGTGGGGGAGCGACTACTTCGGCGACACGAAGACGCTCGATGTTCACATCAAGCGCATCCGCTCACGCATCGAGACGAACCCGTCGGATCCTCAGATGCTGGTGACGGTGCGGGGCCTCGGCTACCGCATCGAGGATCAGCGCTTGGGCGCGTAGTCCGCGAAACCGGGGAACGTCGACGCGAGCACAGGAACGCGCAGGCGCACCCCGGTCTCGGTCGCGTAGGTGAAGAAGACGTCGGTCAGGCCGCCTGGCTTCGCGCCGAGGTTGCTGAACTGCACGCGCGTCTCGCCCTTGCCGCCGATCTTCTTGACGCCGTATGCCGGAACGGTCACGTACTCGTTCGTCGAGCCGTGCTGCACCTGAACACGGTGCGGCTTGTCTTCGTTGTTGACGAAGGTGGTGACGAGGTTGCCGACCTTGCCGTTGCTGCCGTCGGTGATCAGTACGGCGTTACGCACGTCGATCTGCCCGACGGAACCGCTGACGCCGACGCTCGACTCCTTGACATTCAAGGTCTCCTGCGTGGTGACCAGCGAGCAGCCACTCATGCCCAGCGTGAGTCCGAAAGCGAGAACGATGGATGCCGCGACGCGCGCTTTCACCTGAGATCCTCCAAGTCGCACCGGGCCGGCCCATCGGCCTATCGGAACACCGCGGATTGCCCTGAAAGCCTACCGTATCGCGAGGGCTGGTCCGGGAGGGCGGCACAGAATAGCACGCCACCGCTGTGGTATCCTAGACGCTGCTGAAGGGACTGCAATCTATGCTTTTCGAGGTCGGCGAAACAGTCGTTTACCCCCACCATGGTGCCGCAACTATCACCGAGGTGAAGAAGAGAATCATCAAGGGCGAAGAGAAGGTCTACCTCAAGCTCAATGTCACGCAGGGGGACCTCACGATCGAGGTTCCCGCTGAGAACGTCGACCTGGTCGGCGTACGTGACGTGATCGGAAAAGAAGGCCTGGACAAGGTCTTCGAAGTACTCCGCGCCGAGTTCACCGAGGAGCCGACCAACTGGTCGCGCCGCTACAAGGCGAACCTCGAGAAGCTCGCTTCCGGTGACGTGATCAAGGTCTCAGAGGTCGTTCGCGACCTGTGGCGCCGCGACCAGGACCGGGGTCTGTCCGCCGGCGAGAAGCGCATGCTCGCCAAGGCACGCCAGATCCTCATCTCGGAGCTCGCGCTCGCGGAGAAGACCGACGAGGAGCAGGCATCCACCGTCCTCGACGGGGTGCTCGCCTCCTGACGCCACGACGTCTGTCGCCGGGACGGCGCCTCGCGCCCTCTCGGCGGCTACTGTCGAACGCGTGAGCATCGAATCAGCCGCGCGCATCGCGGTCGTCGTCGTCGGCGCCGGGGTCGGTACGCGCCTGGGCGGCGCCGTGCCGAAGGCGTTCGTCGCCGCGGGTGGACTCACTCTTCTGGAGCACGCCGTGCATTCCGTGATCGGCATGTCCCATCGGGTGCAGCTGATCGTCGTCGTGCCCGACAACATGACGGATCGAACAACTGAGCTGATCGTGCCGATCGCGCCTGAGGTCGTCGTCGTCGCGGGCGGAGCGAGCAGGCAGGCATCCGTCGCTGCCGGGCTCGACGTGCTCGATGACACGGTCGAGGTCGTGCTGGTGCACGATGCAGCAAGGGCGTTCACGCCCCCGGGCCTTTTCGACGCGGTAGTCGCCGCCATCGACGCCTCGGGCGACGGCGCCGTCCCCGGCCTCCCTGTGAGCGACACCGTCAAGCGCACGGATGCCGACGCCAGCATCACCGAGACCGTCGATCGCTCCGAGCTGGTCGCGGTGCAGACCCCGCAGGGCTTCCCGCGCGATCACATCGTCGAGGCGTACCGCGTAGCGGTCGACGAGGCGACGGATGATGCGGCACTCGTCGCGGCGGCCGGGCACGCCGTGCGGATCATCCAGGGCGACGCCCTCGCGTTCAAGATCACGACCCCGGCAGATCTGCACAGGGCGGAACAGCATCTGGGAGGCGGCATGCCCCGCATCGGAGTCGGCACGGACACGCACGCGTTCGGCGGTGACGGCGAGCTCTGGCTCGCAGGGCTGTACTGGCCGGGTGAGCCGGCGCTCGCCGGACACAGCGACGGGGATGCCATCGCCCATGCCATGGTTGACGCGCTGCTGTCGGCGGCCGGCCTCGGCGACATCGGTGGCGCGTTCGGCACCGACGACCCCAGGTTCGCGGGTGCGCACGGCGACGTCTTCCTGCTGGCGACCGGCGAGCTGTTGCGAAATGCGGGGTTCCGCGTCGGCAATGTGAGCGTGCAGCTGGTCGGAAACCGGCCGCGCTTTTCGGGGCGACGCGCGGAGGCGGAGCGCCTGCTCACCGGCATCCTCGGCGCACCGGTCTCGATCTCGGCGACCACGACCGACGGTCTCGGGTTCACAGGGCGCGGCGAAGGCGTCACGGCAATCGCGACAGCCGTGGTGATGCCCTCGAACGGCGCCGACACAATGGGCGGTCGTACAGGCCCGGCCGAATAGTCTTATCGGGTGGGAATCAGACTGTACGACACGCGCGCTGCCGCGCTGCGCGACTTCGTTCCGCTCGTAGACGGCCGAGTCGGCATCTACGTCTGCGGTCCCACAGTGCAGTCCTCTCCTCACATCGGCCACCTGCGTTCTGCGCTCGTCTACGACCAGATCAGGCGGTGGTTCAACTACCGCGGTTTCGACGTCACGCTTGTTCGCAACGTCACCGACATCGATGACAAGGTGCTGATCAACGCGGCCGCGGCGCACGCATCCGGCAGCAGAGAGGAGTGGTGGGCGCTGGCCTACCGCTACGAGCGCGAATTCACCGACTCGTATGCCGCTCTCGGCATCCAGCCGCCGACGTATGAGCCGCGCGCGACGGCGAGCATCCCACAGATGCAGGAGATCATCACCCGGCTGATCGACGGTGGCCACGCCTACCAGGCAGACGACGACTCCGGCGACGTGTATTTCGACGTGCGCAGTTGGCCGAGCTACGGCGAGCTGACGAACCAGAGCATCGATGCGATGGAAGCTGCTGCTGATGCGGACCCGCGCGCCAAGCGCGACCCCCGCGACTTCGCTCTGTGGAAGGGGCGCAAGGAAGGCGAACCGGCCTCGGCATCGTGGCAGAGCCCGTGGGGTACTGGGCGCCCCGGCTGGCACATCGAGTGCTCCGCGATGTCGTCGCGCTACCTCGGACCGCGGTTCGACATCCACGGCGGGGGACTCGACCTGCGCTTTCCGCACCACGAGAACGAGCTCGCCCAGTCGGCAGCCGCCGGAGAGGCCTTCGCCGACTACTGGGTTCACAACGGCCTGGTGAACATATCCGGCCAGAAGATGTCGAAGTCGCTGGGCAACTCCGTCTACGCGGCAGACCTGTTGGGTGCCGCCCGCCCGCTCGTCGTCCGCTACTACCTGGGCGCCGCCCATTATCGTTCGACCATCGACTACACAGCGGGATCGCTTGCCGAGGCCGAGGCGGCACTGGAGCGCATCGCCGGCTTCCTCGAGCGAGTCGCGCGCCGGCTAGCTGGAACACGGTTCGCGTCGAGCGGCGCGGAGGTCATCCCTGACGCGTTCGCGGCGGCCATGGACGACGACTTCAGCGTTCCGCAGGCGCTCGGCGTGCTGCACGACACCGTGCGTACGGGCAATCAGGCGCTTGACGGCGAAGACCTCGGTGCGGCAGCCGCAGCACGCGGTCAGGTCGTCGCGATGACCGAGGTTCTCGGCATCAACCCTCTTTCGACGACGTGGAAGGCGCAGACGGATGCTCCGTCGCGCGCCGTCCTCGACGCCCTGCTGCGCACGCTGCTCGCCGACAGGCAGGCTGCGCGGCAGGCTCGCGATTTCGCAGCTGCGGACCGCATCCGTTCCGAGCTCGCCGACGCGGGCATCACGATCGAAGACACCCCGACGGGTGCACATTGGAGTATCGATGGCGAATAAGCCGCGCGCGGGAGCCGTACGCAAATCCAAGAAGGGCCCGATCAAGGGGTCGGGCGGGCAGGGTCGCAAGGCACTGGAAGGCCGGGGCCCCACCCCCAAGGCCGAAGACCGCGAGTATCACGCCGCGGGCAAGCGCAAGGCGCTGGCCGAGCGCTCGGCGGCGAAGGCCGCCGGTCGCACCGGCCAGCGCTCGAATACCGGCGGAGGTTCGGGAAGCCGTCGGGCGAGCTCGGATGAGGCGGAGATCGTCACCGGTCGCAACTCGGTGCTCGAGGCGCTGCGCGCACGCATCCCCGCGACGACGCTGTACGTCGCCAGCCGCATCGAGGTCGACGACCGCGTGAAGGAGATCCTCACGCTCGCCACCAAACGGGGTATCCCTGTGCTCGAGGTGATGCGCCCTGAACTGGACCGCTTGTCTGGACGCGACGCCGTGCACCAGGGCGTCGCCCTGAAGGTTCCACCCTACGAGTACGCGCATCCGGATGACGTGCTCGACCAGGTGCTCAGCCGCGGTCAGACACCGCTGTTCGTGGCGCTCGACGGCGTGACCGACCCGCGCAACCTCGGCGCGATCATCCGTTCGACCGCGGCGTTCGGCGGACAGGTGGTGATCGTTCCGCAGCGCAGATCGGTCGGACTCACCGCGTCGGCGTGGAAGACTTCGGCCGGTGCCGCGGCGCGCACGCCGGTCGCCATGGCGCCCAACCTCACGCAGACGCTGAAGGGGCTGAAGAAGCGCGGCCTGTTCGTGCTGGGTCTCGCGGGCGACGGAGACGTGTCGCTGCACTCACTCGAGCTCGCCGACCGAGGCGTCGTCATCGTGGTCGGCAGCGAGGGCAAGGGCCTCTCGCGCCTGGTGAGTGAAACCTGCGACGCCATCGTCTCGATTCCGATCAGCGCGACCACGGAGTCGTTGAACGCAGGGATCGCCGCGAGCGTGACCCTGTACGAGATCGCCAAGCGCCGCACTGAGGCCGACGCGCGCTGATCCGTAACGAGGTTCGTCCGGGGGGCGGCTCGCCTCGGGGACCGCGGCATACTCTGAAGAGAACGGCTCGCGCCCCTGACGGGAGGGTGTCTCATGGATGAGAGACGACCCCTGCTTGAGCGCGTGTACTCACGAGAGGGCGCGGCCGAGCAGCCACGTGACTACGTCGACCTGAAAACCGGCAGCACGGTCCGGATGACGCCGAGCCAATGGGCGCTCGCCGAATTCGACCGAGAGCACGCGTCGGCGGATGTCCCGAACCACACGCCTTCCCGGCCGCTCCCTCCCACGCTGCAACCGGATCGCCTGTTCGGTGACCCCGACACGGATGCCCAGGCGGAGTCGCCGCCCACGGATGCCAACGAGCAGCGCTCCCGCGAGCATCCGCTCGACGGCCGCATTCGCAGACTCCGGCGCACGACGATTCTCGGTGCGGTGGGGGCGTTCGTGCTCGGCATCGTCGTCATGGGGATCGTCTGGGCGAGTGCCGGAGCCGGTCGTCCCACGGCATCGCCGACGGTCGCGAAGACGGTGACGCTTGCGCCGGATGACTCGTTGTTCCATCCTCTTCCGGGCCCCGCCATCGAGGAGTACTTTCGCAAGGCCGAGCAGGCAGACGTCCTGCCGGCTGACGTCACGCGCGGGTTCCTGCCCACCTCGTTCCACCTTGTGGCCGGCGCAGCCTCGCTGCAGGAGAGCAGTTCGATCTACGCCGCGAAGCGCTTGGACGATCAGATCTGCCTGGTCGCCGTCGTCGGCGGCAGCCGTGCAGCGGAGACGTGCTCGACCGTCACGGGTATCGCCCTTCACGGGCTCTCACTCACGAAGGACGCCGTGCGGTCCCTCGATGGTCGCCCGGAGACTGTGACCGTGACCTGGCAGACGGACGGCACCATCACCTGGGCGGTCGCGCCGTCGGTCGGCTGAGCTCAGACCTTCGACCGCCAGTCGTCGCCGTCCTCGTCGTCGACTACACCGGTCGGAACCGTGATCGCCTCGGTGAGCGGTGCGATCACTGTCGCCTCGTCCCTGCGGTGCCGCAGAACGTCGTTGATGTACGACGAAAGCGCCTCGGCGAGCGGAACGTCGCGGCCCTCGTCCTCTGACATGAACCAGCGGTGATCGAGCAACTGGTGGAACACTTCTGCCGGCTCGAGTTTGCCGCGCAGATCGGAAGGGATCGCCCGCACAACGGGCTCGAAGACCCGCATGAGCCATTCGTGCGCGAGGGCCTCCTCATCCATGCCGGGTTTCGCCACGGTCGCAGCGTAGGAGTCCAGGTCGTTCAGCAGTCGCCGAGCCTGGTTCTCCTGCGCATCGAGGCCGGTGAGCCGCAAGAGGCGCCGCTGGTGGTGACCGGCGTCGACGACCTTGGGCTGGATGCGCACACTTGCGCCGTCTTCGTTGGTGCGGATCGCGAGTTCTTCGATGTCGAATCCGAGCTCGTTGAGGCGACGCACCCGTTCGGCGATGCGCCACCGTTCGGATGCAGAGAACGACTCGCTGCCGGTCAGTTCTTTCCACAGCGAGCGGTATGCGGCGACGATGCCGCCTGCCACCTCGACGGCGTCGAGTTCGTCGGCGAGCCGTCCTCCTGCTGCGATGTCCATCAGCTCGCCCGCGATGTTCACCCGCGCGATCTCCAGATCGTTCTCCCGCTGACCGTTCGACAGGCCGCCCTCGTAGAGCTGCCCGGTCTCGGCGTCGACCAGGTATGCGGCGAACGCGCCGGCATCGCGGCGGAAGAGAGTGTTCGACAGCGACACGTCGCCCCAGAAGAATCCGACCATGTGCAGTCTCACCAGCAGAACTGCGAGCGCGTCGACGAGACGGGTGGCCGTGTCGGGACGAAGTGTCTGCGAGTACAACGCCCGGTAGGGCAGCGAAAACTTCAGGTGCCGGGTGACGAGCACGGGCTTGAGCGGTCGCCCCGACTCGTCGGCGCGACCCTCGATCACGGCCAACGGGTCGACGCACGGCACGTCGACGCGCTGCAGGGTACGCAGCATGTCGTATTCGCGCCTGGCCATCTCGCCCGTCGTCTCCTTGATCGCGATGACGTAGCCCGAGAGGTTCGCGAACCGTACGAGGTGGCGCGAGATGCCCTTGGGCAGCAGGGCGATGTGATCGTTCGACCACTCGTCCAGCGGAAGGTCCCATGGGAGGTCGAGCAGCGCAGGATCCACCGTCGCAGCGGTGATGTTGAGGGAGCCGGCCATAGCAATAAACCCTACTTGGAGCAAAGAAGAACGCCCCGAATCCGAGACGGGCTCGGATCCGGGGCGGTCGGTGGAGATCGGGTCAGTCGACCACGGCGCCGCCGAGGCGCTCGCCGCTTTCGGCGTCGAAGAGGTGCACGTGGCCCGGCTTCGGCGTGATGTATACCGTTTCGCCGGCGTTCGGGTGCGAACGGCCGTCGACGCGGCCGACGATGTCGACGCGCTTCTCGTCGACCTCGGTGTGGCCGTAGAGGTAACCGTCGGCGCCGAGCTCCTCGACCAGGTCCACGGCGACGGTGAGGCCGTTGCTCGCGGTCGTGGAGACGACGACGTCTTCCGGACGAACGCCGATGGTGACCTGCTTGCCGGCCTTGGCCAGCACATCACGGTCCACCGGGACGATGGTGTTGCCGAACTGGATGCCGCCCTCGGTCACGTCGGCCGAGAACAGGTTCATCGCGGGGGAGCCGATGAAGCCGGCGACGAAGACGTTGGTCGGCTCTGCGTACAGTTCGCGCGGGGTGCCGACCTGCTGGAGCACGCCGTCCTTGAGCACCGCGATGCGGTCGCCCATGGTCAGGGCCTCGGTCTGGTCGTGCGTGACGTAGACGGTGGTGACGCCGAGACGACGGGTCAACGACGCGATCTGGGTGCGGGTCTGAACACGAAGCTTGGCGTCGAGGTTCGACAGCGGCTCGTCCATGAGGAACACCTGAGGGCTGCGCACGATCGCGCGGCCCATCGCGACGCGCTGACGCTGACCACCCGAGAGTGCCTTCGGCTTGCGGTTCAGGTAGGGCTCGAGGTCGAGCAACTTGGCCGCCTCCAGCACGCGCTGTGCGCGCTCCTCTTTGTGCACGCCGGCGATCTTGAGCGCGAAGCCCATGTTCTCGGCGACAGTCATGTGGGGATACAGCGCGTAGTTCTGGAAGACCATGGCGATGTCGCGGTCTTTCGGCGGAACATCGGTGACGTTGCGGTCTCCGATGAAGATGTTGCCGTCGTTGACCTCTTCGAGGCCGGCGAGCATGCGCAGGGAGGTCGACTTTCCGCAGCCGGAGGGGCCGACGAGAACCAGGAATTCGCCATCGGCGATGTCGAGGCTCAGTTTGTCGACGGCGGGGCGAGTGGAGCCCGGGTAGATCCGGGTTGCATCGTCGAACGTGACGGTTGCCATGGTTGTATGTCTCCTTCACCGGCAGGTACGTGCCGGACGATCCGTAGTGATGGATGTTGTATGGCCATCGAAGTCTCCGATGACCAGATCCGATGTTACGACATGCGTCACGCGCGGGCGAATCGGCCCTCTGCAGACCCTTCGCACGGGTATCGTCCGGACGACCTTCGGGGATCATCTGGGCATTTCCCAGAGTGCCGCTCTACGATCGTCCGGTGCCTTCGCATGCCTCTTCGTCAGCGCATGCAGTCCCCCGCACGACACAGTTCACCACCCGAAGTGAGAGCGAATGAGCAACGGCGATCCTGCTGAGCGCCCGAATAACGGCGAACGCCGCGCGGCGGCACGCGATAAGGCGCGCCAACTCCGCGAACGGCACCGCAAGCAGGAGCGCCGCCGCAGTGCGGTCGTCCGGACCAGCATCATCGCCGTGGTCATCGCGGCGGCGGCGGTCGTCGCCGTAGTGATCGTGAGTTCGATCCACGCTCCGGAGCACGGCCCGGCGAACATGGCGAGCGACGGTATCCTGATCGGCAAGGACATGAAGGCCGAGCTGACGCCCGCAGCGGCGGCCGACGCCAAGCCGGTGTCGAAGAAGCAGGATTCGGCTGGCGGCGGTGCCGTCAGCATCGTTACCTACGTCGACTATCTCTGCCCGTACTGCGGAGAGTTCGAGCGCGCCAACATCGACCAGATCGGAAAGCTGGTCGACAGTGGGGCTGCCACGATCGAGATCCACCCCATTCCACTGCTGGCCAGCCATTCGGTGGGAACGAAGTACTCGCTGCGCGCCGACAACGCTGCCGCGTGCGTCGCGAACTACGACCCGAACTCGTTCTGGGCTTTCAACAGGGAGTTGTTCGACAACCAGCCGCAGGAGAACACGGCGGGGCTGACAGACCAGCAACTCAAGACGCTGGTGAAGAAGGCCGGAACGAAGAATGACGACTCCGTGTCGAAATGCATCGACGACGGCAGGTTCGAATCGTGGGCGCAGAGTGCGCTGGATCGTGCTCTCGGCGGGTCGATTCCGAACTCGAGCGTGAAGCAGTTCAAAGGAACGCCGCTCATCCTGGTCAACGGCAAGCAGTACCAGGGATCGCTCACCGATCCCGATGAGTTCCGCGCGTTCATCGTGAAGGCCCAGGCCGACACCTACTCGACGCCGACTCCGACGCCGACACCCACGGCGACGACGACACCGACGAGCTGACCCAATAAGATATCCGTGGGCATCTGCCTGCGCCGGCTTAGCTCAGTTGGTAGAGCATTCGCCTTGTAAGCGAAAGGTCGCGAGTTCGAACCTCGCAGCCGGCTCTTCGGTTTCGAAACGGATGACTCCCGCGTCGCGCTTCGCCGTCAGTGCAGAACGGTGATGAGACGCTCGGCGTCGACCAGCTTGGGCGCCCCTTCACCCCTGCCGTTTCTCTGCTCCGGCTTGCCGCCGACGTACAGCCAGCCGAGCAGTCGCTCCTTCTTGCCGAGCCCGTGCATCCGCTCGACCGC
>DASZMW010000278.1:0-3871 GCA_035551735.1 Humibacter sp.
GTCGTTGGCGCTGTAGAAGTGGGTGCCGTCGAACCCGGGAACCGAGTCCTTCAGCGACAGGCCCATCTCCGTCAGCTTGTCCTTGACCTCATCCACCGACTTCTGACCGAAGTTGCGGATGTTCATGAGCTGCGTCTCGGAGAGCGAGACCAGTTCGCTGACGTTGTTGATTCCCTCGCGCTTGAGGCAGTTGTACGACCGCACAGAGAGCTCGAGGTCCTCGATCGGCATCGACAACTCGGAGCTGAGCACAGCGTCGACCGGCGCGGGGCCGATCTCGATGCCCTCGGCCTGCGAGTTGAGTTCGCGGGCAAGACCGAACAGTTCGGTGAGGGTGCGGCCGGCGGAGGCGATGGCATCCCGCGGGCTGATCGCCGGCTTGGACTCCACGTCGACGACGAGGCGGTCGAAGTCGGTGCGCTCACCGGCACGCGTGGCCTCCACGCGGTACGTGACCTTGAGAACGGGCGAGTAGATCGAGTCGATCGGAATCTGACCGGCCTCGCTGTACTCGTTGCGGTTCTGCTGCGCCGAGACGTAGCCGCGACCGCGCTCGATGGTCAGCTCGACCTCGAAGCGTGCGTTCTCGTTCAGCGTCGCGATGACGAGCTCAGGGTTGTGGATCTCCACACCCGCCGGGGCCGAGATGTCCGCGGCCGTGACCTCACCGGAGCCCTGCTTGCGCAGGTAGGCGGTGATCGGCTCGTCGTGCTCGCTGGAGACGACGAGTCCCTTGATGTTCAGGATGATCTCGGTGACGTCCTCTTTCACGCCCGGAATGGTCGTGAACTCGTGCAGCACTCCGTCGATACGGATGCTCGTGACCGCCGCGCCCGGAATGGACGACAGCAGCGTGCGACGGAGGGAGTTTCCGAGGGTGTATCCGAAACCCGGCTCGAGCGGTTCGATGACGAACCGCGAGCGGAATTCCGAGATGTTCTCTTCGGTGAGCGTTGGGCGCTGTGCGATGAGCACTATTGATTCCTTTCGGCTAAGCGTCCGCTATATGACGCTTGCTCTGTAGAGGTATTGAGTTATGAAAATCGCTCTCGCCGGTCGAGTAGCGCCGCGAAGAACGGGTGTCGCGTGTCGAGACCAGGTGGCGAGGTCTCGATACGCTCGTTCCTCGCTACTCGACCAGCAGTACTCTCAGACCCGGCGACGCTTCGGCGGGCGGCAACCGTTGTGCGCCTGCGGCGTCACGTCGTTGATCGAGCCCACCTCGAGACCGGCGGCCTGCAGCGAGCGGATGGCTGTCTCGCGACCCGAACCCGGGCCCTTGACGTAGACATCCACCTTCTTCATGCCGTGCTCCTGCGCCTGGCGGGCGGCCGACTCGGCCGCGAGCTGCGCCGCGAACGGCGTGGACTTGCGTGAGCCCTTGAAGCCGACGCCGCCGGAGGACGCCCAGCTGATCACGGCACCGTTGGTGTCGGTGATCGAAACGATCGTGTTGTTGAACGTCGACTTGATGTGGGCCTGGCCCACAGCGATGTTCTTCTTTTCTTTTTTGCGCGGCTTGCGAGCAGCCGTCTTCGGTGCAGCCATGTGTCAAATGCTCCTGGGATCCAAATCGGTGATCGAGTAGTCGCGACAGCGACGTATCGAGATCAGCGGGCCTTCTTCTTGCCGGCGACGGTGCGCTTCGGTCCCTTGCGGGTGCGCGCATTGGTCTTGGTGCGCTGTCCGCGCACGGGCAGGCCGCGGCGGTGACGCAGGCCCTGATACGAACCGATCTCGACCTTGCGGCGGATGTCGGCTGCGACCTCGCGGCGCAGGTCACCCTCCACCTTGTAGGTGCCCTCGATGTGATCGCGGAGCGCGACGAGGTCGTCGTCGCTGAGGTCCTTGACTCGGACGTCTCCCGAGACCCCGGTGGCCTTCAGCGTCTCGAGCGCACGAGTGCGGCCGATGCCGTAGATGTAAGTGAGGGCGACTTCCAGGCGCTTTTCGCGCGGGATGTCAACGCCTGCTAGACGTGCCATTCTGGCTTCTCCTGTGAGTGAGTGGAGGTGTGGGCCAGCATCGGTGCCCGGGCCTCCAACCCGAGGTGTCCACGGCTCTCACCGCTTGTTGATGCTGACGTTCTCGCTATTCAGTTATGAGTCTTGAGTGCTGGCCTGCCGCGCCGGAGCGCGCAGGACTAGCCTTGCCGCTGCTTGTGCCTGGGATTGGCGGAGCAGATGACCATCACGCGGCCATTGCGGCGAATGACGCGGCAGTGCTCGCACATGGGCTTGACGGAGGGCTTGACCTTCATGGTGATGTTCCTTATCGCTGTCGTCGTGCGCCATGACAGGCGGATGCTGACGCTTCCGTTGTCATGGGCCGTTACTTTCCGTGCGACTGATTACTTGTAGCGGTAGACGATGCGGCCACGGGTGAGGTCGTAGGGGCTCAGCTCGACGATCACGCGGTCCTCAGGGAGGATGCGGATGTAGTGCTGACGCATCTTGCCCGAAATGTGGGCCAGAACCTTGTGACCGTTGGTGAGCTCAACACGGAACATCGCGTTGGGCAGCGCCTCGACCACGGATCCCTCGATCTCGATTACGCCGTCTTTTTTGGCCATAGCCTCTCTATCGCTTCAGGCACTCCAGTGCCGGTCGTGCGGTGGATGGGTGATGCCGGATGCGCCCGAAGGCACGCACCGCAAAACGGGTGCAAGACACCAAAGATCAATCCTAGGTGATTCCGGCCGCGATTGCCACTTGGGTTCAGCGTGGCTCTTGCTACAACACGGCGCCTGATCGTAGAATTCCGCGCCTTCGCCGGCGGCGCTCAGTTCTGCCTGGCCAGCAGCGCAGCGTTCATCGCCCGCGTCAGTTCGACGTCGACAGGCACTTCGGCGCCGTCGACGCTGGTGATCGGGGCGGCAAGACGCACGCTCGAGACGAGCCATGCGGCATCCGCTGCCGTCAACTCGGATGCCCTCAGGAGCGCCGCTTCGGTGCGCAGTCCACGAGAGTGCGCGAACTCGAAGACGCTCAGCTGGCTCGTGCCCGGCAGAATGCCGATGTCGGTCCGCGGCGTGACGATGCGGTCGCCGAAGCGCAGGATGACGGTCGACGTCGGCGCCTCCATGACGTACCCGTCCGAACTGACGAAGATCACGTCGTCGGCACCACGACGGCGCGCCTCTCTGATCGCCGCCATGTTCACGGCGTATGACAGCGTCTTCGCACCGGCCAGAATCCAGGGCGCTCGCTCGGCGACGTCGCTCGTGTAACCGCGATCGAGGGTCACGACTCGGATGCCGGTCTCCCGCTCGGCGAAGTCTCCCTCGGCGGGCGTCGCCACGATCCAGCCGGTCGGCGCGCCCGCACCGTCGACGCCTCGTGTGATGACCACCTTCAGGCCGCCCTGGCGGTCGGCGGGGAGCGACGCCGCCGCGATGCTGATCGCGTGCCGCCACTGCGCCTCGTTCGGCGCAGGCAGGTCGAGCAGGGCGGCGGAGCTTGCAAGCCTGCTCAGGTGGGCATCCAGCACCTGGGGGTAACCGCCGACGACGCCGATCGTCTCGAAGACACCGTCTCCGCGCGCGGCGCCGAGGTCGCGCACATCGAGCGTCGGCACTCCCTCGTCGAAGCGACGTACTGTCGGTGCTGGGTCGGCTGCGGCATCCGCCGGCAGCACGTCGATCATGAAGACGGGCACGGATCGAGCCTACGACCGACTCGGGGATCGTCGGTCTCCGCGCCACCGATCAGGACATGCGGGCGCCCGCGCCGGATATGTCTCCGACCGGTCGGATGCCCTGAACCGTGGCGACGCGACGACTCGACGACGCAGTTAGGCAGGTCGTACCGGGGTGATGCCGAACGGCTTCAGGCCGGCGGCACCTCCGTCGTGCGCGGTCAGCACCCAGATG
>DASZMW010000279.1:0-4848 GCA_035551735.1 Humibacter sp.
TCAGGGTGCGGCCACCGGCGTGGGCGGCATCGTGCGCGACATCCTGACGATGGGGGCCCGGCCGGTCGCGGTGATGGACTCGCTGCGCTTCGGTCCGGCTGACGCGCCCGACACCGCGCGCGTGCTGCCGGGTGTGGTGGCCGGGGTCGGCGGCTACGGCAACTGCCTGGGCCTGCCCAACATCGGCGGTGAGGTCGTCTTCGACTCCAGCTACGCCGGCAACCCGCTCGTCAACGCGCTCTGCGTCGGCGTGCTGCGGGCCGACTCGATCAAGCTGGCCAAGGCCGACGGACCCGGCTCGCACGTCGTGCTCTTCGGGGCGCGAACGGGCGGCGACGGCATCGGCGGCGCGTCCGTCCTGGCGAGCGCCACCTTCGATGACGCCAAGCCGTCCAAGCGACCGGCGGTGCAGGTGGGTGACCCGTTCGCCGAGAAGGTGCTCATCGAGTGCTGCCTCGAGTTGTTCGCGGAGAAGCTGGTGGAGGGCATCCAGGACCTGGGCGCCGCCGGCATCTCGTGCGCGACCAGCGAGCTGGCCTCCAATGGTGATGGCGGCATGTACATCTCGCTCGACGATGTTCTGTTGCGCGACCCGACGCTGACGGCCGAGGAGATCCTCATGTCGGAGTCACAGGAGCGCATGATGGCGGTCGTGACTCCCGAGAAGCTCGACGCGTTCCTCGCCGTGACGGCTAAGTGGGATGTCGAGACCAGCGTGCTCGGCGAGGTCACGGACACCGGACGGCTGATCATCGACTGGCACGGCGAGCGGATCGTCGATGTCGACCCGCGCACGGTAGCGGTGGACGGACCGGTGTACGACCGCCCCGTCGCCTACCCGGCGTGGATCGACGCGCTGCAGGCATCCTCGGCCTCGGCGTTGGCGCGGCCCGACGGCACAACCGAGTCGGGCACGACCGAGTTGCGCGACCAGTTCCTTGCGCTGGTCGGCTCGCCCAACCTGGCCGACAAGAGCTGGATCACGAACCAGTACGACTACTACGTCGGCGGCAACACGGCGCTCGCGTTCCCCGACGACGGCGGGATGATCCGCGTCGACGAGGGCAGCGGCCTCGGCTTCGCGATCGCCACCGACGCCAACGGCCGCTACGGCCAGCTCGACCCGCGCCAGGCCGCACGCCTCGCGCTCGCCGAGGCCTACCGCAACGTCGCCGTCACGGGTGCAGTGCCCGCCGCGGTCACCGACTGCCTCAACTTCGGATCGCCGGAGAACCCCGAAGTGATGTGGCAGTTCTCCGAAGCGGTCGAAGGGCTGTCGGATGCCTGCCTCGAGCTCGGCATCCCGGTCACCGGCGGCAACGTGTCGTTCTACAACCAGACCGGCGCCACCCCGATCTTCCCGACGACGGTCGCCGGTGTGCTCGGCGTGATCGACGACGTCGCACGACGCATCCCGTCGGGCTGGCAGGATGCCGGCGACAACATCTACCTGCTCGGCACCACCCGCGAGGAGCTCGACGGCTCGGCATGGGCCGGCACAGTGCACGGTCACCTCGGCGGTCGTCCGCCGGTGGTGGACCTCGACGCCGAGAGGCGTCTCGCCGAACTGCTACGGGCCGGATCGCTGGAAAGCCTCATCGGCTCCGCACACGACCTCTCGGACGGCGGTCTAGCCCAGGCGCTCGCCGAGAGCGTGCTGCGCTTCGGCGTTGGAGCCCGCGTGTGGCTGAGCGAGATCGTCGAACGCGACGGCGTCGACGTCGCGACCGCGCTGTTCTCGGAGTCGACCGGGCGCGTCATCGTCTCCGTTCCGCGCGAGGACGACGTCAAATTCCGCGGACTGTGTGATGGTCGCGGCTACCCCGTGCTGCGCATCGGCGTCACGGATGCCGCTGTCGGCGAGCAGCCGGTGCTCGAGGTGCAGGATGTCTTCACCGTCGGCCTCGAGGAGCTGCGGGCATCCCACCAGGCGACGCTCGCCGAGCACTTCGGCCCGGTCGTCGGGCAGGGTGCGGCGCAGGAGTACTACACCCCCGGCGATTAGCCGGATACCTGTCGCACACCGACCTACCCGCCGCGCAAAACAGGCAAGAAGGCGCATGCCGCACGAGCGCAGGCGGATTCTGCCTGTTTTCGTGTGGTTTGCCTGTTTTCGCGCGCACGAACATCTTGACCGGGCGGTCAATCAAGACTATCGTCGGCGGTGTTCCCGGTGACGGGTCGACGAGACACGCTGACGTGTACTGGGGAAGCATCGAGGAGGTGTTGATCCATGAAGAAGTGGACACGGTGGCAGGACTGGGTGACGGTGGCAGCCGGCATCGTCGTGGCGCTCGCCGCGATCTGGGTGGCGCCGGCGGGCCTCTCGGTCGTCTTGATGGTCGTACTCGGCGTGCTGCTCGTCGCCGCGGGCCTCGTGAACCTCGCGATGCCGGGCCTCGAGTGGATGGAGTGGGTGCACGGCGTGATCGGCGTGCTTCTGTTCGTCTCGCCGTGGGCGGGCATGTACGCGACGCAGATGGGCGCCGCGTGGTTCTCGTGGGTGTGCGGTGGAGTCGTCATCGTCGTGACTGCGCTCGAGCTCGTGCCGAGCTTGACCGAGCGCCGGCACATGGCGCACTCGCACTGAGCATGACACCACAGCGCAGAACGGGAAGCGCGGCCGACACGAGGGCAGGCATCCTGGATGCCGCCGAGCGGCTCTTCGCCGAACGCGGGTTCGACGCCACGCCGACCTCCGCCATCGCGGAGGCGGCTGGCGTACCGAAGGGCCTGTTGTTCTATTACTTCCCCACAAAGAAGGAATTGCTGCGCGCTCTGGTGGCCGAGCGGATGACGTTCGGGCCGCTCGACGTCGACACGTTCGCAGAACCCGGCGACCCGGCGCGGTCGCTGCTCAATCTGACGGCGAAGATCAGGGAGCTCGAGAAGTCCTCCCACGTGCTCGGCATCATCGTTTCGCGGGAGCAGCACACGCATCCCGAGGTGCTGTCAGCCCTGCTCGAGCACCGGGACCGGCTTCAAGCCATCATCGAACGCGTGCTGACGGCGAGCTCGCCCGTGCGGCCGACCGCCGCACGGCTGCGGAGCGCCGCACGTGCCTGGATCGGCATTCTCGCCCTGGGGTCCGACCACGCGACCGAGGCCGCGCGCACCGAACTCGCGACCCTTGCCGACTTCGTCTGCGACGGGCTCTTATCGGGCAGACGAGCCGGCGCGATGGGTTGAGAATCGCGCTACCGCTACCGCTACCGCTCCTGCGGCGTGCGACCGACGCGGGATGCCGCGGCCAGCGCAGCCGCAGCGAGCACGCTTCCGAGCACGAAGCACGCCGTGAAGGGCCATGACCCACCCGCCACGCTCAGCGACGCGAACACGAGACCGGCGATAGCGACGGCGGACGACGCACCGACGGCATCCGCAATCGCCTGCGCCGAGCTGTTGAACCCCTGGTCCGCCTGAGTCGAATAGCCGATCATCATCACGGAGAGCCTGGGCGTCGCGAGGCCCATGCCCAGGCCCGCGAAGATCCACACGCCGAAAAGCGTGAACGGCGAGAGGCCGAGCGCCGAGATGAGGGTCGTTCCGACGAGGCCGAAGCTGATGGATGCCACGCCCAGCACGATCCAGCCCCGGTTGCGCAGGTGCCGCCCGAGCTTGCCCTGCAGCCATGATCCGCCCGACCAGGCGATGGCCCCACCCGTCAGAGCGAGCCCCGCGATGGCGGGACTCAGGTGGTACCTGTCGATGAGCAGATAGGGCACGTAGACCTCGCACGCCAGTTCGGCGCCCGCGATCAGGATGCGTGTGATCATCACCGAAGGCAGCCCACGCGCGGCCCGCAGCGTCCCCTGCGGCAGGAGCGGACGCACCGCGATCGCCAGCGCCGCGATCGACAGGACGAACACCGTCCACCGCCACACGCCGTCCAACTGGGTCGCGGTGCCGAGCGCCAGCACGGAACCTGCGGCGATCACGGACCACACGATGCGCGACGGTCGTAGCGGAGCCGCGTCGTCGTTGCGCTCCGGCTCACCGCCCACCAGAACGCGTCGGATCATCACGAGTCCCGCGACTGCGACGACGATGACGCCGAGGAAGATCCAGCGCCAGCCGACTGTCTCGGCGAGCAGCCCAGAGAAGAACGGGCCGACCAGGGACGGGACCACCCACGCCGTCGAGAAGCCCACGAAGATCATCGGCTGCAGCCGAACGGGATACCTCCTGGCCACCACGACGTACAGCGCGACGGTGAGGGCGCCTCCGCCGAGGCCCTGCACGAGGCGTCCGACGACGAGAACGACCATCGTCGGTGCGAGCCCTGCGACGGCGAGCCCCACCACGAACAGCACGACGGAGACGACCAACGGCGTGGACGGACCGCGGCGATCGCACCAGGCTCCGGCGGCGACCATGCCGATCACGCTCACGGCCGTCGAACCGGAGAAGGCGAGCGTGTACAGGGATGCTCCGTGGAGCTCGCGCGCGATGACCGGCATCACGGTCGTCACGGCCATCGCCTCGAACGCGACGAACAGAACGAGAGCGCACATGCCGATGGTGATCCAGCGCAAGTGCGGGCCGAGCACGCCGTCGCCCCTGCCGCTCCGATCGTCCGACGGGTCTGTGGTTGAGCGGACGGACCCGAGGATCGCTGGGAGGGGTGCTGTGACCGGATCGGTCGGCGCGGCATCCGTCTGATCGGTCATGTCCATCACCGTAGAACCTCAACTATGGTTGAGGTCAAGGGGGTGTGTGGCATGCCACGTGTGACGGGCGGGGCGCATCGCATGCTCTCCGTCGGAGAGCTGGCAGAGCGCAGCGGTGTGGCGGTCTCTGCCCTGCACTTCTACGAGCGCAAGGGGCTCGTGGCCAGCGAACGCACGA
>DASZMW010000280.1:0-10722 GCA_035551735.1 Humibacter sp.
TGTCGCCGTCGAGGAACTCGATCGCCTCCGCGACCGAGGCGCCCGGCTTGATCTCCCTGGCGATCGCCTCTTGTTCGGCGACCATGCGACGCAGTTCTTCGACGCCCCATTCGTAGGTCTCGTCGAGGTCGACGGTGGCGCCCAGGAAGCTGCGGGACGCGAGCGAGTAGATCTCGCGACCGACCGCGTCCTGCTCGGGGGCGTGCACGGCCAGCTCGTCGTCGAGGAAGACGGACAGCTCACCATAGGCTGCTGCGGCCTGCGCAGCGCCCTTCTCGAGGTCCTTCTTCAGCGACTCGGGGAGTTCGCCCTCTGCTGGGCGTGCCTCTCCGGCGAACTCGTAGAAGAATCCGTTCGGCGCGAGCTGTTTGTCGGCCTGGATGATGCCCTCTCGGACCTGACGGATCGCGGGGACTCTGCCGGACTGGATGCCGGCACGCAGGGTCGCGATGTAGCCGCGCATGGCACCAGGCAGGTTGTGCAAGCGAGTGGCGATGGCCTCCCAGTCGCCGACGGTGGCTGTCGGCGAGATGTCGAAGACCTCGCGCAGTTGCTGCTCAGGCGAGGCGATGACGTTGAGATCGCGCTGCTCGAAACCTGCGTCGTGCTTCTCCAGCTCGAGCCGAAGCTCCCTCGTGAGATCGAGCTTGGTGATCGTGTCCACCTCGTCGACGGGTTCGGCCACCTCGATGCGCGACAGGGCGGCGGCCGTCGCTTCGGAAGCCTTCTCGTGCCCTTCCGGCGAGTAGTCGGCGTACTCCCCTTCGCGTCCCGGCCTGCCGAGATAAACGTGGAACTCGGGGAAGAGTTCGAGTTGGGTGTCGATCCAGTCTTCGGCGATCTGGTCGATGGGCGTGGGGGTTCGCTGTTGTTCCGAGCTCATCCTTCGAGCCTATTGGGCTACGACCGTCAGATCGAGAGGGATTCGCACGTGATGGCCGTTGCTTCGGGTCAGTGCGCCGCTGCATCCCAGTTCTCGCCGCGCCCGACCTGCACGGTCAGGGGTACGCGCAGGTCGGCGGCCGTGGACATCCGTCCGGAGACGATCGTGGCGAGCGTGTCCCACTCCCCCGCCGAGACCTCGAAGATGAGCTCGTCGTGCACCTGCAGCAGCATGCGCGAGGTCAGGCCGCGTTCGCGCATGTCGGAGTCGATGCCGATCATCGCGATTTTCATGATGTCGGCGGCCGATCCCTGGATGGGAGCGTTGAGCGCCGCGCGCTCCGCGTTGTCGCGCAGCACGCGGTTGGTGCTCGAGAGTTCGGGGAACGGACGCCTTCTGCCGAAGAGCGTCTCGGTGTAGCCGTCAACGCGTGCCTTCTCGACCACATCGCGCAGGTAGTCGCGCACGGCGCCGAACCGGGCGAAGTAGTCGGTCATCAGCTGCCTGGCCTCTGCGGTCTCGATGCGCAGCTGCTTGGAGAGCCCGAACGCGCTCAGCCCATATGCCAGGCCGTACGACATCGCCTTGACCTTCGTGCGCATGATCGGCGTGACGTCCTCGGGCTCGACACCGAAGATGCGGGCGCCGACGAATCGGTGCAGGTCTTCGCCGGCGTTGAACGCCTCGATCAGCCCGGCGTCTTCGCTGAGGTGCGCCATGATGCGCATCTCGATCTGCGAGTAGTCGGCGGTGAGCAGCGTCTCGAATCCCTCGCCGCCGACGAAGGCCGATCTGATTTGCTTGCCGACTTCCGTGCGCACCGGGATGTTCTGGAGGTTGGGGTCGTTCGAAGAAATGCGGCCGGTCGATGTGCCGGTCTGGTCGTACGTGGTGTGGATGCGCCCGTCGGAGCGCACCGACTTCTCCAGCGTCTCGATGATCTGCTTGAGCTTCGTGGCGTCGCGGTGCTGCAGCAGCAGATCCAAGAACGGATGCGGGTTCTTCTCCTGCAAGTCGGCGAGCGACCCGGCATCCGTGGAGTATCCGGTCTTCGTCGACCGGGTCTTCGGCATGCCGAGCTCATCGAAGAGCACCTGCTGCAGCTGCTTGGGCGAACCGAGGTTCACCTCGTGCCCGATTTCCGTGTAGGCGGCCCGAGCGAGGCCGTCCGCTCTGACCGTGAGTTCCTCACGCTGAGATCGCAGGATGTCCGTGTCGATCGCGACCCCACTCGCCTCCATGCGCGAGAGCACGCCGGTCACCGGCAACTCGATGTCGACCAGCACTCGCCGCGTGCCCTCTTCCAGACCGGCGGAAACCGCATCGACGACGCGATGCACGTACCAGGCCTCGGTGGCGACCCCGACCGGTTCGACCTCGGGCACGAGCTGGGTCGGGTCGGACTGCGGCATCTGCTCGCCCAGCACCTCGTACACCTGGTCGGCGAGCGTGGTGGCGGAGCGATTGGGGTTCACCAGCCAGATCGCGATCCGCGCGTCGAAGGCGAGCCCGCCGGCCTCGATTCCGAGCGCGGCGAGGGCTTTCAACTGATTCTTGGCGTCGTAGAACTGCTTGGGCGAGTCAGATGCCAGCCATCGGACGAGCGCGTCGTCCACAGCGCCGCCGTTCACGGCGACCAGCGCGGAGGCCTCGGCGGTGGAGAGCCCGACGCCGCTGACGACTCCTGCCGAGAGGTCGAGCTGCACCGCGACGGGGCGTGAGCCGTCGGCGGATGCCGCCTCGAGCCATCCGTTCAGCTCGTCGCCTGCCAGCTCGCGCACCTCAGGGGCGCGCACCTCGTCGATCTCGGCGCCGGTCACCGCCCCCGTGTCGGAGCCGTCGCCATCGATCAGCTTGAAGACGCGCTCGAGAAGCGTGCGGAACTCGAGGCGGGCGAAGACGTCGCGAACGGCCTGCTCGTTCATCGGCTTGCGGTCGAGGTCGGCCGGCGCGTACGGAAGCTCCAGATTGCGCACCAACTCGTTCAGTCGCCGGTTGCGCAGCGCCTTTTCGTGCTGGTCGCGCAGGTTCTGCCCGACGACGCCCTTGATCTCGTCTGCGTGATCGACCAGGTTCTGCACTGTGCCGTACTGCAGCACCCACTTTACCGCCGTCTTCTCGCCAACCTTGTCGATGCCCGGCAGATTGTCGCTCGTCTCGCCGACGAGCGCCGCGACCTCCGGATATTTCTCCGGCGGGATGCCGTACCGCTCGAGAACGGCCTGACGGTCGTACCGCTTGAGTTCGGAGACGCCGCGAACGTTCGGGTAGAGGAGCGTCACGTCGTCGTCGACGAGCTGGATGGTGTCCCGGTCGCCTGAGACGACGAGCACCCGGAAGCCCTGCTGCGCCCCTTCGGCCGCGAGAGTCGCGAGAATGTCATCCGCCTCGAAGTTCTCCTTTTCGAGGATCGGGATGTTCATCGCCCGCAAGGCCTCTTGCAGCAGCGGGATCTGACCGGAGAACTCGGGCGGTGTCGCGCCGCGGGTTCCCTTGTACTCGGCGTATTCGTCGGTGCGGAAGGAGTGCCGCGATATGTCGAATGCGACTGCGAGGTGCGTCGGACGCTCGTTCTGGAGCAGCAGAAGAAGCATCGAGAGGAATCCGTGGATGGCGTTGGTGTGCTGCCCGTCACGGGTGGTGAAACTGTCCACCGGGAGCGCGTAGAACGCCCGGAATGCCAGTGAATGGCCGTCGATGATGAGGAGGGTAGGCTTTTCCGAGTCCGACACGCCTGCCAGCCTACAAGCGGCCTCGGACACCGGATTCCGGCCTCGACCAGCGCACAGGAGCACCATGTCAACCACCGGTGAAACGGACTCGGCGCCCGACGCCCTGGCCTACGTCAAAGAGCGGGGCATGGGCGCCTTGGCGACCAAGATGGGCATCGAGATGGTCGAGTTCACCGTCGATCGCGCCGTCGCCACGATGCCCGTCGAAGGCAACACGCAGCCGGCCGACCTTCTGCACGGCGGGGCGTACGTGGTGCTCGGCGAGTCACTCGGATCGATGTCCGCCAACCTGTGGGCGGGGCAGGGGCACCTCGCCGTCGGCATCGAGATCAACGCAACTCACACCCGATCGGCGACGAGCGGAATCGTCACGGCAGTGTGCACGCCGATCCACCTGGGCCGCACGCTGACGACCCATGAGATCGTCGTGACGGATGACCGTGGGCGCCGTTGCTCCACGATCCGCATCACGAACCTGATCAAGGACGCTCGCTAGGCCCCCTCACTCCCCTGAGTAGAGTCCCCTCAGTTCCCTGAGCGAGCGAAGCGAGTCGAAGGGCAGCTACTTCTTAGCTGCGAGCTGGTCGATGATTGCCTTCGCCACGTCGTGCATCGTGAGGCGACGGTCCATGGATGCCTTCTGGATCCAGCGGAACGCCTCCGGCTCCGACAGACCCATCTTCTCGTTGAGCAGACCCTTTGCGCGGTCGACGAGCTTGCGGGTCTCGAAGCGCTCGTTGAGGTCGCCGACCTCGGCTTCGAGCGCGATGATCTGGGCGTAGCGGGCGAGGGCGATCTCGATCGCCGGGAGCAGATCGTTCGGCGTGAACGGCTTGACGACGTAGGCGAGGGCGCCGGCCTCGGTGGCCCGCTCGACGAGTTCCTTCTGGCTGAACGCGGTGAGCAACACGACGGGCGCGATGTGGTTCTTGGAGAGGCGCTCGGCCGCTGAGATGCCGTCGAGCTGGGGCATCTTGACGTCCATGATCACGAGATCGGGGCGCAACTCCGTGGCCAATGCGACGGCGGTCTCGCCGTCACCGGCCTCGCCGACGACCTCGAACCCGTTGTCTCGCAGGATCTCGACGATGTCGAGGCGGATCAGGGATTCGTCTTCCGCAACGACTACGCGACGCGGTGCGGAGGTGTTTTCAGTGTCGGTCACGGTCATCAAGCCTACGGTATGGGCGATTGAGGTGAGAGAGACGCGAGCGTGCTCGGGTCTCCGAACCGATTGAGTCCGTGAGCGTCGCTCGGGCGCGATATCGTTGGCTCGGCGCCTGGAGGCCGGTGTGGCGGAATGGCAGACGCGGAGCACTCAAAATGCTTTGTCCGAAAGGGCGTGTGGGTTCGAATCCCACCACCGGCACCACGTGAAAAGGGATCGGCCCGATGGGGTCGGTCCCTTTTTGCATCCGGCGACGCTGCGTACATCACGCGGAGTACCCGGGCTTACGCCTGCCGGCGGATTCGGCGGCGCCGAACCGTCGCGAGCCTTGAAGCATGACCCAACCAACTCACGAGGCTTCGAGCATCGAGGCGAAGAGAGATCCTCGCCTCCAGCCCAGCCGGATGTTGCTGGTCGTCGCCCTTCTTGTCGCTGGCGTCGGCATCCTCATCCAATTCCTCACCGGCGTACCGGGATTTCCTGCGGTCCCGCCCGGCCCGATCATTCTCGCTGCGGCAGCGGTCCTCGTGGCCGTCATCCGGTGGAAATGGATCCCGATCCTCGGACTCCTCGTCGCCGGATTCATCAGCGTTGGAATGCTGCTGACCTTCAACAACCACGGCCAGTTCACGAACGCTGGTGCGCCAGGACAGCTCATCGGCTCGTGGCTGCAGCTTCTCGCACTTGCTGTGTCCCTGATTTCAGCCGTCCTGGCCATCGTCCAGGCGGCACGGAGGCGGCCGGTCGCGTGAGGCGGCCACACGCATAATCGGCGCGACTTCGGACTCCGGCGTTACTCTCGACCGCAACGCGCATGCGCGCACGACTACGAGCAAGGAGCGTCCTCATGACAGACAAGACCCCGCGCGAAGAGGAGATCGAGAAGGAAGAGGAGCGCAAGGAGGCTGAGAAGCGGCGCCTCGAACAGGAGGAGGAGCGCCGCCTCGAGTAGGGCATCCGCCTGCTCGCATGAGCGCACCTTCGGTCCGCCCCTTACGCCGCGCCCTGTGCGCTGCCTATGTTGTCGGTATCGACAACACTGCCCCCGAACGGGGGTGAACGAGAGGTGGGCACAGATGTTGCATCCCTGGAAGTTGGTTCGCTCATCGAGTGGACGTTCCCGGCGGCGTGGAGCCGCAGCGATTGCGGCGACGGCCGCGCTCGCGCTGGGCTTCACGCTCGTCGGTGCGAGCGGGGCCCAGGCCCTCCCCGGCAGTGGCTCGTCCGGGTGGCATGGCGGCCACGATTCGCAACTGACGCCGCGTACGGAGTTCACGATGGCGCCCGACGGATCGAGCGGCGCCACGCAGGGCGGCGACGGCATCCCGAACATCGACGTGGTCAAGAAGACGATCGCGACCTACTACGGCGACCCGGGTACCGGCATCTCGAACAAGCAGAGTTCGCCGTATATCAGCCAGATGAACGGGATCATCGCCAAGGCGACCGCACAGTTGAAGCCTGCCTACGGCAAGGCGATCGCGAAGGGTGAGAAGCCGGCGATCGTGTTCGACGCCGACGACACCACGCTGTGGACGTACGACATGGAAGTCGGCGACATGCACTTCAACTACAACCCGACGGAACAGGATGTCTGGGTGCAGGGCAAGAAGTTCCCTGCGGTCCCTGCGATGGTCGGCTTCGTCAACGCGGCATCCGCGATGGGCTACACGGTGTTCGGCTTGACCGGTCGCAACGACGACCAGAAGGCGGCGACGCTCGAGAACCTGACGAACGACGGCTACAAGGCTTTCACGTCGAATGACTTCTACACGAAGTGGACGGGGACGGGCACCTCGCAGCAGCCGTCGTACATCACGTGCGCGACGTCGAGCTGCACGACAGTGGAGTACAAGGCGCTGACACGCAAGCACATCGAGAAGGACCTCGGCTACACGATCACCCTCAACGCCGGTGACCAGTGGTCCGATCTGCAGGGCGGCTTCGCCGACAGCATCCTGAAGCTGCCGAATCCGACGTATTACCTGCCCTCCCCCGATCTGCCTGGTGTGTCCGAGCCGAAGCTGGCACCGCGCACGCACTTCACGATGAAGGCCGATGGTTCGAGCGGTGTGACGCAGGGTGGTGACGGCATCCCGAACATCGATTCCGTGAAATCGACGATCGCCACTTACTACGGCGACCCCGGCACCGGCATCTCGAACAAGCAGAGTTCGCCGTACATCAGCGAGATGAACCGCGTCGCGGCCACCAAGCTGCCGGCGATCGCAGCGCAGTGCCGCATCGAGAAGAGGCTGCACAAGAATCCTGCCGTCGTGTTCGACGCTGACGACACCACGTTGTGGACCTACGACATGGAGGTCGGCGACATGCACTTCAACTACAACCCGACCGAGCAGGATGTCTGGGTGCAGGGCGAGAAGTTCCCTGCGACGCCGGCAATGGTCACCCTCGAGAAGATCGTGCAGAAGTCGGGCTGCACCGTGATCGGCCTCACGGGCCGCAACGATGATCAGAAGCAGGCGACGCTCACCAATCTCGCGAACGTCGGGTACACCGGCTTCACGTCGGTGAACTACTACACGAAGTGGACAGGCGTCGGCGCGTCGCAGCAGCCGTCGTACATCCACTGCGCTGCTGCGAGCTGCACCACGATCGAGTACAAGTCGCAGACGAGGGCGCACGTCGAGTCGCGCTCAGGTGGTGGTTACGACGTGGTGGCGAACTTCGGCGACCAGTTCAGCGATCTGATCGGCGGTCACGCCGATCGCACGATCAAGCTGCCGAATCCCACGTATTACCTTCCCTGATCCCCATTGGCGGCGTGCGGACGCCTCCTTTGGACGGATGTCGACGGCCCGGTGCGCGCAGCGCCCGGGCCGTCGGCGTGTGGCTTCGAAGAACGGGCCGACGTGCGCCACGCTGTCGACAGTGGTATCGACGACCGAAGGGGAGCCCCATGGACTGGGCGGTGTTGGCGGATTTCGGTACCGCGATCGGCACCTTGGTGCTCGCTGTGGCGACGTTCACGGCGACCAGGTCGGCGAATCGCTCTGCACGGCTTGCCGAGCGTGCTCTTCTCGAGGGCCTTCGCCCCTTGCTTCTTCCATCGAGTTTCGGTGACGAGACGCAGAAGGTTCGGTTCATGGACGGCCGCTGGCTCACAGTGAAGGGCGGCCGCGCGAGCATGCAGGTCGACGCGTCGACCGTGGCACTCGTGCTCTCCGTGCGCAATGTGGGCTCCGGCCTGGCCGTGCTGCACGGATGGAGGATCCCGGACGATCCATTGGCCGCCCCTGCTTCTCCGGCCGACTTCCGTCGACTGACCCGCGACATCTACGTCTCGACCAACTTCGTCGGCTTCGTGCAGGTGGCGATCCGCGATCCGCAGTCCGACGCGTATCGTACGGTCGTCGATCGGGTGCGTCGCGACGACTTCGTGCTTGTCGACGTGCTGTACGGTGACGCCGAAGGCACCCAGCGGGTGATCAGTCGATTCAGCGTCACGAAGGGTCCGGCGGAGCATCCGGCTGACGAGGCGGAATACTTCGTCACCGTGTCCCGGCACTGGAACATCGACCAACCGGCTCCGCGCACCTGAACGACGCCCCCGGCGCTCGCCGTGGCGGTAGTCTGCACACCATGTCAGAAGCCCCCGCATCGACGGCAAAGCCGTCGTCGTCCGCAGAGCAGTCACGGGAATCCGCAGCTGCTCCCGCCGCGAAGCCGGCGAACCTCCCGTTGTCGAAACGCCCCGTCGACATTCTGTTCCTGGTGATCTTCTCGGCGTTCATCATCACCTGCATCATCAGCGACTCCGTCGAGGGCCTCGGCCTCGACCAGGTGAAGGACTCCCCCAACGTTCTGGTGCAATGGAACTACTGGTATGCCTCGAACTTCGATCCGCTGTACCAGTCGCACCCGGTCTGGCTGCGCTTCATCAGCGGAACCTCTGCCTTCGTGTACGTGGCGTTCTACGTTCTGCTGATCATCTCGCTCGTGCGCAAGTGGAACTGGATCCAGCTGCCCAGCGTCATCTACGCGACGATGATCATCGCCCTGACGGGCATCCCGATCTTCGGCGTCGAATTCTTCGGCTCTGCCGCGGAGCGCAGCCCGAATCCCGGAATGTTCCTAGCGTTCAACCTGCCGTACATCGTGTTCCCGCTGCTGCTCCTGATCAGGATGCGCAAGCCGCTCCCCTTCACGCGCGCGTTTTAGCCACCGCGAACAGCACGCGACCCGGATGCCTTGTCGTAGGCATCCGGGTCGCGTCGCGTTGAGAGCGCGTACTTGTTACGCGAAGATCTTCACACCGTTCACGAGCTTGAACGTCGGCGCGATCATGATGGCGAAGAACGGCACGATGATGCGCAGGAAGTAGACAAGCGGCACGATGTGCGCGAAGTCTCCGAGCGCGAATCCGGCGACGGCGATCAGGCCGAACAGCAGCGCGAGCCCGAATCCCTTCACCGTCGCGAGGAACGGCGTGGCGGTTCCGATGCTGGCGATCACGATGCCGATGTCGACGATGAACGGCTGCCATGCGCCTGCGTTGCCGAGCGCGACGCCCGCGACGATCCAAGCGGCGATGGCGACGAGCCAGAACAACACGAACACGGCACCGGCGATGCGCTTGTCGAGTTCACCCTTCGGCGGTCGAGCGGTCATCTTCGAGTAATCCTTCCGAAGGCGTGAGTGTCCATCACGGGACGGGTGTCTTGCCGGGCGAAGCGCCCGGAGTCGATAGTACTCGTCGCGCGGGCGCCTCCCCGTGCGGACCGGCGCACCAGACCATAACGTGGAGGGCATGTATCTCAGTTATGTCGCGATCGGAGACAGCTTCACAGAGGGCGTCGGCGACGACCTGCCCGATGGCCGTGTTCGCGGTTGGGCCGACCTGGTCGCATCCGGTCTCGCCGCCGCGGCGAACGAGCCCGTGCTGTACGCCAATCTGGCGATCCGTGGCCGCAAGCTGGCGCCGATCGTCGGCGAGCAACTCGACGCGGCCATCGCGATGGGTCCGCAACTGCTCAGCATCAACGGCGGAGGCAACGACATCATGCGGCCGCGGGTGTCGGTCGACGACGTAGCGGCCCAGACTGCGGATGCCGTGGGCAAAGCCATCGAAGCAGGCATCCACGTGCTGCTGCTCAGCGGGGCGAATCCGAGCGACAACCTGCCAGGCGGAAAGACCATCCAGCGACGCGGGAACGAGCTCGCCGATCGCGTGCGCGCCATCGTCCCCGACACCGGTGTCACGTTCGTCGACAACTTCGCCGATCCTGTGCTGCGCGATCTGCGCTTCTGGTCGCTCGACCGGCTGCATCTGAACTCATTCGGCCACGCCCACGTCGCAGCGAACGTTCTTACCGCGCTCGGCGTGCCGGTTCCCGTCGAATGGCGCGTCGAGGAGATCGCGGCACAACCCGCGCTGGGGCGCAGGGCGCCGTCGCTCGCCTACTACCGCGAGTACGTGCTGCCGTGGATCGGCCGACGGCTGACCGGGCGTTCCTCCGGCGACGGGCGCCGACCCAAATCCGCGGAGCTGACGCCGGTCGATCCGGATATCGTCGTCTGAAAGGGGGCGGGCCGGATGATCTTCTCGGATCGAGCGGATGCCGGCTCCCGCCTTGCCGCCGCCTGTCGCGATCGCGCCGCGGGCTGGCCTCGCGCCGTGGTGCTCGGCATTCCGCGGGGCGGGGTTCCGGTAGCCGCTCCCGTGGCGCGAGCCCTGAACGCGCCACTCGACGTGATCATCGTGCGCAAGCTCGGCCTGCCGCTCAACGAGGAGGTCGCGATGGGCGCGATCGGTGAGGGCGTACGCGTGCTCGACGACGGCCTCATCAGGGCGATGGGCGTCACCGACGAACAGCTGGCGAAGGTGGAGGAACGCGAGAGCGCGGAACTGGAGCGTCGGGTGCGTCGATACCGCGACGCAAGGCATCCCGTCGAGCTCGCGGGTGCGACGGCGATCG
>DASZMW010000281.1:0-1847 GCA_035551735.1 Humibacter sp.
GAGGTCATCTTGCGAATGCGCCTCGCGCCGAGAAGGAGCCCCAGTCCCCAGTCGTCGACGCCGCAGTTGTTGCTGACGACCGACAGGCTGCCGGCCCCCTGCTCGAGCAGTGCCGCAATCAGCTGCATCGGATTGCCGCACAGCCCGAAGCCTCCGACAGCGATCGAGTCGCCGTCACGGATGTCCGCCACCGCGTCGGCCGCGCTATCCACGCGTTTGTCGATGTTCATTCTCGTTCCACCTCATCCTCCTTCTCCGGCGTGCTCGCTCGTGGCGGCGTGCCGGTACCATCTACCGCGTCGCGCACGATCGGTGCGACCTGACGCATGCCCTGCTCGGTGAGCACGAGCGAATAGTGGTTGACGTCGTCGATCTCGTGTCGACGAAAGTTCCCGATCGGTCTGGCTGCCGCATCGACCACCTGATCGGCGTAGAGCGGCGGGCCGTCGGTAAGACCACGGGGCGCGCGCAGGAAGTCGACGGGCACGCGCAGCCTGCGCAGGGCATCCAGGTATCCGTCGCCGCCGTCCTGTTGCACGATGTTGGTCGCGACAGCGTCGAATCTGCTCGACGGCCGGAACCCGCCGTCGACCTCGTCGAGGTCGTAGTCGACGTACTCGGCGATGTGGTCATTCCAGTTGCCCCGGAACGCAGGATGCCCGCGCCAGAACTCCGCGTACGCCTCGCGGCTCGGGAACACCCGGGACAGTCGCTCGCCAGCCGGCCCGAGCAGGTACGAGGGCAGTTCCTCGGCCGGTACGTCATCGGGGACCGTGAAGGGTATCGGGAGGCCGCCGTCCAGGAGCACGAGCGCGGCGACCCGATCGGGATGCTGATCCGCCGTTCGTACTGCGACGAAGCCGCCCATCGAGTGGCCGACGACGACCGCCAGCTGCACACCGAACGCATCGAGCACAGCTGCCATGTCGTCGGCATGATCACGGATGCCCCACGGTGCGGGGAGAACGTTGCTGCGGCCCCGCCCCCGCAGGTCGGGCGCGATGATGCGCACATTCGGCAGTGCCTCCGCCAGCAACGGCCAGGTGCGATGTGATGCGCTGATGCCGTGCACGGCGAGCACGGGCATCCCTCGCGCGTGAGGGTTCCACACGCCGCCGGCGAGCTCACCGCCTCTCACCGGCACCCGGAACGGCTCGTACCGATTGACTCCGCCCGCTTGAGTCATCGTGCGCTCCATCCGCCGTCCATGGTGTAGCTCGCACCGGTGACCATGCCGGCGTGCTCGCTCGCGAGCCAGAGCGCGAGCGACGCGACTTCTTCGGGCTCGACGAGTCGTTTGATCACGCTCTCGGTGAGCATGATCGTCGGCACGACGTCCTCCTCTGGGATGCCGTGCACGCGAGCCTGATCAGCGATCTGCCGTTGTACGAGCGGCGTGTTCACGTAGGCAGGCTCGATGCAGTTGCTCGTGACGCCGTGCGGGCCGCCCTCGAGTGCCGTGACCTTCGACAGGCCCTCGAGACCGTGCTTCGCGGCGACGTACGCCGATTTGTAGGCGGAGGCACGCAGCCCGTGCACGCTGGAGAGGTTGATGACGCGGCCCCAGCCTCGTTGGTACATGCCCGGCAGCGCGGCCCGGATGAGAAGGAACGGCGCCTCCAGCATGAGTCGCATGATCAGCTCGAAGTGCTCCCGTTCGAACTCCTCGATCGGTCTCACGTGTTGGATGCCCGCGTTGTTGATCAGGATGTCCGAATCGAGTTCGAGCTCCGTGAGCGCCCCAACGTCGGAGAGGTCGACCTGCCACGCCGTTCCGCCGATCTCGTCGGCGACGCGGCGGGCGGCATCCCCGTCGAGGTCAGCGATCGTGACGGCTGCACCGGCGG
>DASZMW010000282.1:0-15124 GCA_035551735.1 Humibacter sp.
TGCTCGAGCCGCTCGGTCTGACGCACCCGCAGTACCTCGTGATGCTGGCGCTCTGGGAGGAGAGCCCACGCACTGTCGGCGCGATCGGGCGAGCCTTACAGCTGGAACCGGCGACACTGTCACCCCTGCTGAAACGGCTCGAGGCCGCCGGACTGATCGACCGCGAGCGCGACCCGCACGACGAACGGATGCTCCGCGTCGGTCTCACGCAGACCGGCCGCCGGTTGCGCGAGCATGCGCTCGGCATCCCGCCCCAAATCGTCGAGCGTCTCGGCATGCAACTGTCGGAACTGGAGGAGCTTCGCACCGTTCTGCACCGTGTGATCGGGGCCGCGACGGGGGAGGGTAACGCGGCCGACCCGGCATCCGGATGATGATATCCTCGTACGGTTGCCGAAACGGTCTACGGTCGATCGGCGTCGCCCCGATAGCTCAGTGGTAGAGCACTTCCATGGTAAGGAAGGGGTCGTCAGTTCAATCCTGACTCGGGGCTCAGATCCGCTTAGCGCGGGTTCGCGGCGGGGTAGCTCAGGTGGTTAGAGCACACGGCTCATAATCGTGGTGTCGCGGGTTCAAGTCCCGCTCCCGCTACTGGCCCCGGAATCTCGCCATTCCGGGGCTTTTTTCATGCAGTTTGATAGGGCTCGGCTGGGCCATTCTGTCGACTAGCATTCCGGCATGACGAAACCGGTTCCGATCGACGACATCTCGATCGGCGGCGAGGCCATTCGCCTCGGGCAGTTCCTCAAGTTCGCCGGGCTCCTCGACTCCGGTGGAAACGTGAAAGAGGCCATCATCGAGGGCCATGTGTTCGTCAATGGCGAGGTCGATCTCCGGCGCGGGCGGCAGTTGCAGCTCGGTGACGTCGTCAGCTTTGATGGGCGCAGGGTCCGCGTCTGCCCGTGAAATGCTCACTGCGGAGCAGGTGTCATGAAAGGCGAGCACATGCGAAGGAGCTACCCGGCGAGCGCCGCGCTCTCGGGTGAGAAACGGTTCTGGGTCAACACCGTCACCCTGGACCACGTCGAGGCCGCCGCGGAGGGTGGCTTCACACAGGCCGACCACGGCGCGAGAACGCGTCTCGCTCGGCCGCAGCCCGGCGACGAGATGGTCTTCTACTCTCCTCGCACCAGTTTGCAAGGAGGCAGCCCTGTGCGCCAGTTCACGGCCCTGGCCACGATCACCGGCACGGAGCCTTACGAAGCCTTCGTCAGTGATGACTTCCGGCCGTGGCGACTCGCCGCGACCTTCCATCCCTGCACCCCCGTGGATGCGAAGCCACTCGTTGAGCAGCTCTCCTTCATCCCAGACGCCACCCACTGGGGCCTTCCCTTTCGCCGAGGGCTCTTCACCATTCCCCGCGACGACTTCACGAGAATATCCGCCAGCATGGGTGCCTGACACATTCCTTGGGGCCGCTTCCTTCGGTGAGGTTTCGACCGCCATCATGTGATCAGTCGACTGAAGGAGTCCCGATGCTGTCGTCCTATCCCGATCCCGACAATCCGTGGCCCCACGAGATGGTGCTCACGATCGAAGACACCTCGCATGAGCTGCTCGAGCTGCTGTGGGTTCGTGAGGCTTGGCTGCTCGAGCCGGTGGGCGAGGACCTGCCGCCTGCACTCGTCGAGGCGCCGACATCCGTGACCGTATCCAAGCGCGCGAAAGCGCCGATCGCGGAGTGGCAGGATGCCTGGCCCGAACTCTGGCATGCGTGCCTGCACCATGCGGGCACGCCGATCGAGCCGCGCACTATCGAGCGGCTGAAGGCTTCCGTGCTCGCATCCGACGAACGGGTGCGCCTCTTGACGGAGCTGACCGGACCTTCGTGGCGAGACCGATTCGGTGGCGACGCCTTCACCGAGGGGTATGCGCGGTGGGAGCGCGACTTCTTCGAGCGTCACCGGGAACGCAGTTCGCTCCCGTACAACGAGCAGCCCGAACCGCTCGCACTCGACGCTCTCGTCCCTGCCTGGCGCCTGGGGCTGACGAAGATCGTCCAGATCCCGTGCCGCGGAACGTTCACGCGCGTCGTGGGCCCACACGGATTGCTCGTCACGGCTGAAACGCGCGCGAATCCCGACCACTACCGGACTGCGCTCGAGCAGTTCCGCTGAGACCCGCCGTCCCTGAGCGTGGTGTGCAGCGGTGACTTCATGCGCTCCGGTCCAGGAGTTTCGAGCACCGAACGGCACACGAGCCGCAATGTGGCTCAAGCGCTGCTCGTGATCGGCGTCGCCCGTCTGGTGCTGACGTTGGCCTACATCCGCGCCAAGAACATCCTGGTCTCTACGGGTGCTCACATCATCAACGACTGGGCGAGCTTCACATTCGTCCTCGTCGCCGGCATCGGCCTCGGCGCCCGACGGCTGCCGATTCGTCGTCTTCTGGCTCGTTGCCACAGCTGTATCGCATGCATGTGTGAGGATCGGCGTCATGACAACGCACGTGAATGCGGACAACTTCGTTCGGGCCGAGACGGATCGGATGTTCCATGATCTGCAGCAAAGCGCCGGGGGAGTCAACAGGTTCTCGCATAACCGCGAGCCGGCCGCGATTGACAAGCAGACGGTGATTCGGCTCAACCGTGACACGCTGTACAGCTTCGCTGTCGTCGACGTCAGTGCGGGCGCGTCGTTGACGCTTCCCGAGCACGGGGAGCGATACCTCTCCGCAATGGTCGTCGACGAAGATCACTATGTTGATGCGATCTTCCACGATCCCGGGCGGTACGAGCTCGCGGCCCAGCAGTTCGGAACGCCGTATGTCGTCGTGGCGGTGCGAACGCTCGTCGACCCGGCGGATCCTGACGATATCGCCGCGGTCGCCGCGATTCAGGACCGGATCACCCTGCTCGGCAACTCGGCCACGCCGTTCGTGTCGCCGGACTACGACGCTGCTTCTTTGGACGAGACGCGGGACGCCCTGTTGTCCTTGGCTCGCAACCTCACAGGGTTCGACCACATGTTCGGCACGAAGGAAGAGGTCGACCCGGTTCGCCACCTGATCGGTACTGCCGCAGGATGGGGCGGACTCCCCACCAGCGAAGCCTCGTACATCGGCGTCGACCCGCGTCTGCCGGTCGGACAGTACGAGTTGACCGTCACCGACGTTCCCGTCGACGGTTTCTGGTCCATCTCTGTTTACAACGCCAAGGGATTCTTCGAGCCCAACGACCGTGGTGCGTACACAGTGAACAACATCACCGGCATGCCCAACCCCGACGGCTCGATCACGATCCGCTTCGGGGACTATCCGACCGATGTACCGAACGCGATCCCGATCACCGAGGGCTGGAACTATCTCGTGCGTCTCTACCGACCACGAGCCGAGATCCGCGACGGCAGCTGGAGTTTCCCGCGTCTCACTCCGTAACGCTCGAGTCCCGCAGGCGTGCACACGCATTCAGTTAGGTCGTCTGCCACAACAGTCAACGGGTCAGGAGCCGGCCCAGCCGGTCCAGCGGTTGACCCGGATCACGATCACCGGCCCATCGGGTCGGCGCACCCGGTACTGGTCGTAGCGTTCGACGAGCGCGTCGATCGGGTGCCGGATGTCTTCACCGGTCGCAATCACACTCGCCCGCCCGTCGACGCGCACCCACCACAGCTCTCTCCAGTCGTCGCTGTAGTAGTTCGCAAGCACCGCGACGCGTGGATTCGCCGCGATGTTACGGAGCCGCTGGAGCTTCGACGTCGACTTGGGCTTGTGGTCGACGGCGGTGAAGATGAGGTCGCCCTCGACGGCGAACGTGATGGGCACAACGTGCGGAGTGCCGTCGTGCCCGATCGTGGCGAGCGTTGCCACCCGCGCGGAGGTCAACCGCTTTCGTGCGTCATGTTCGCTCAGTCTCACGGGAACGATTGTCCTCGTCGGACACCTCGACGGAACAGTTCGCTGTCGCCTCGATAGCCTTCTTCCATGCCGCGTCCATGAATCCGGGACGAGGCTTGCCGTGCTGAAGGAGGGCATCCGTGTCGTTCACCGATCCGAATGAGCCTGTTCCCGCTGAGCTGAGGACCGACGAGTTCGTCTTGCGTCCGATCGTGGCCGACGACGCGGAACTGGATCACGCCGCCGTCATGGAGACGCGCGAGGACCTGCGGTTGTGGGAGCAGTCGACCTGGCCGGCGGACGACTTCACGGTGGAGGCGAACCGAGAAGACCTCGTCGGCCTCGAACGTCGCCATGCGGAGCATCGTGCGTTCACGTACACGGTGCAGGACCCCGAAAGCGTCGAATGCCTGGGCTGCGTCTACATCTTTCCCACGACGGCCACGTTCCTCGCACGGTCGGCGGTGACGTCCCTCAGCGGCGAGTCGTGGGACGATGTGGATGCCGTGATCTACTTCTGGGTGCGCACGTCGCGCATGCAGACGGGAATGGGCGAGCGTCTTCTGGCGGCGCTCCGCACCTGGTTCGACGAGGAGTGGAAGCTCGAGCGAACCGTCTACGTCGTGAACGAGCAGTTCGAGCATCAGGTCGCCCTCGTCATCCGCACGGATCTGGAGTTGAAGTTCGAGATCATCGAACCGGGCAAGGCGGGCAAGTACCTGGCCTTCGGCTGAACTGCGCCCCGTGCCCCGCCGAGCACGTCCTCGGAGAACGCCCCCGCACGGGGGCCGTTACTCATACGATGAACGGGCCGGCTGCTTTCGGATTCGTGGGTGAGTCATCCCGATCGGGTCCGGTTGTGGCCGTGGAGCATTCGAACATCCAGCGGATGAGAGACTGTGGAAGTTCGCGCGACGACGGATTGGGAGATCATGACCGACAACGGACCCGACCTGAGCGGCGACTGGGATCTGGACCCTGCACACACACGCATCGGCTTTTCGGCCAAGCACGCCATGGTGGCGAACGTGCGTGGAGCCTTCAATGACGTGACCGGCACGCTGCACGCTGATCTCGAGGATGCGACCAAGTCGACCGCCGAGATCGTCCTCAAGGTCGCCAGTGTCGACACTCGCAGCTCGGACCGTGACGATCACCTCCGCAGCGCCGACTTCTTCGACGTGGAGCAGTGGCCGGACATCGTGTTCCACAGCACCCGGATCGAGGAGGTCGGCGAGAACGCACTCGTTGTCTCGGGTGATCTGACGATCCGCGACGTCACGAAGCCGCTCACCATTCCGATCGAGTTCACCGGCGTGCAGACCGACGCGTTCGGCGCCCTTCGCGCCGGGTTCCAGGGCACGCGTCGCATCGACCGTCGCGAGTTCGGCCTGGAGTGGAACATGGCCCTCGACCAGGGCGGTTGGCTGGTGTCGGAGAAGATCACGCTCGAGTTCGAGATCTCGGCGATCAAGCGCGTCGCCGACGAGCAGGCCGCCTGACGCACCTCGCACCGCGGCGTCCGCGCGCAGACGTGGATAGTGTGTGCGGGTACGGCGCCGCTGTTCATCGTCGGGCGCCGCAACGCGATGCGCGGGAGGCCGTGTGCGTTTCAAGACCTGGCTGAGCCGGCACGATCCGGGATACACAGCTCTGCGGCGTGCGGCCAGGACCGCGATCGTCATGCCACTGCTCTTCGCGTTGGGGACCGCCGTGATCGGCAACGCGGATGTCGCAACCTTCTCCGCCTTCGGCGCCTTCGCCATGCTGCTGCTTGTCGACTTCAGCGGCCCGTTGCGCGACCGCGTGCAGGCGCAGATCGCGCTCGCCATCACGGGAGCGGTGTTCGTCTGCCTCGGCACTCTCGCGTCGCACCCGGTCTGGCTCGCCGCCGTGGCGATGGCGATCATCGCCTTCGCGGTGCTGTTCGTCGGCACGGTGAGCTCTGTACTGGCTTCCGCGAGCACCGCTCTGCTGCTGGCGTTCATCCTCCCCGTGACCATCCCCGCCACGGTCGACTCGATCGGACCACGACTACTGGGATGGGGAATCGCGTCTGTCGCCGGGATCGTGGCGATCACGGTTCTGTGGCCAGCGCCGGCCAGGGAGCCCCTTCGCCGCCCGGCGGCAGAGGCGTGCCGGGCGCTCGCCGCACGGCTTCGTGCCGACGCCGCGTACATGCTCGGCGACGGGGAACCCGATGTGGCGGCCGATCGTGAGCGAGCCATCGCCGACGCGGATGCCGCTGTCAGTGCCCTGCACGCCGGATTCCTCGCCACTCCCTATCGTCCGACGGGGCTCAGCACCTCGGCGAGAACCGTTGTGCGGCTGGTCGACGAACTCAACTGGCTGAACGCGGTGATCGCGCAGTCGCACTCGCTGCAACCGTCGGCGACGCCCGCACACAGGGCGGCGTGCAAGGTGAAGCGCGCCGCGGCATCCGTGCTGGAGCAGGGCGCGACACTTCTCTCGCAGATCGGCGGCGACCCGGCCGAACTCGAAGCCGCGGTGGCGCGCCTCAAGGTGGCACGCACGGAGATCGAGACGACGGCGATGACTCAGCGAGCGGCACACGCCGAGATGGCCGGCAAAGATGTCGCCGGCGCGTTCATCTCGGCACTGGACCCGGGATTCCGTGCTCAGGAGCTCAGCCACGCGGTGACTCAGGTCGCCGGCAACATCGCTCTCACGGCGGAATCGGAGCGCCGCACCTGGATGCAACGGGTGCTCGGCAGGCAGCCGGGCAACCTGCTCGGACCGTTCTCCGCCGCGGTACAGCGGGCGAGCGGATACCTGGAATGGCACTCGGTCTGGCTGCGCAACAGCATTCGGGGCGCGGTCGCTCTGGGGCTCGCCGTTCTACTTGCCGACCTGACCGGCGTGGAGCATTCGTTCTGGGTCGTGCTCGGAACGCTGTCCGTGCTGCGATCGAACGCTTTGAGCACCGGCCAGACCGTGCTGCGCGGTGTGCTCGGAACCGTCGTCGGTGTCGTAATCGGCGCCGCCCTGATCTTCGTCATCGGCGAGAACCCGATCGTGCTGTGGGTGCTGCTACCGATCGCCATCCTCGTGGCGGGCGTCGCGCCGTCGGCAATCTCGTTCGCCGCCGGGCAGGCGGGCTTCACCGTCACCCTCGTACTGCTGTTCAACATCATCGCGCCCACCGGCTGGACCGTCGGCCTCCTGCGCATCGAGGACATCGCACTCGGATGCGTCGTGAGCCTCTTCGTCGGCCTGCTCTTCTGGCCGCGCGGCGCATCCGCTGCTCTGCGACTGTCGCTCGCCGAGGCGTACGACGACGGGGTGCAGTACCTCACCGCATCTGTCGCGTACGGCTTGGGACACTGCGACGAGACTGCGCCGTTCGGTCCAGAGCCGATCACCCAATCCCTGCGTGCTGCGGCGTCATCGCGCCGGCTCGACGACACGTTCCGCACCTATCTGGCCGAACGCGGTGCCAAGCGGCGGCCGCTGGCCCAAGTGACGGCATCCGTCACGGGAGTCGCCGGCCTGCGGCTCGCGAGCGACGCGATCGTGGACATCTGGCGAGGACAGCGGCGCGTTGAAGGCGACCGCGGCGCCGCCCGCCGAGCGCTGAACGAGTCAGCGGATCGACTGAACGACTGGTACCGCGAACTGGGCAGGCAATTGGTGGACAGGGGCGATCCGCCGCGGCCGCTGCCGCAGGATCCGGTGGTCGAAAGGCGGCTGGCGGATGCCGTCGCTCGCGACCTCAGCGACGACTCGGGCAACGCGACGGCGACCGCCGTGCGGATCATCTGGACCGGCGACTACCTCGACGTCGTGCGACGTCAGCAGCCGGTCATCGTCGGATCGGCCGATGAGCTCGGCGACGAAGCGGCGAAGGCCGCCCGCACCTAGAGCACCAGCACGATCTTGCCGTGCACTCCGCCGGCTTCTCCGACCCGATGCGCCTCGGCGATCTGCGCGAGAGGGTACGTCTGAATCGGCGGAATCGTCAGACGCTCCGACGCGACCAGCTCGCCGACCTCGCCGAGCACGTACAGCGCCCGGCCGGCATCCCCTCTGCTGAACCTCACACCGTGCTCCCGGGCGCCGAGGAAGTCGGCGATCGTGACGACGTTCTCCGGCCCGCCGGCGAGCTCGATGAGCTCGGGCAGGATGCCGCTGCCCGCGACATCCAGAGCACGGTCCACCCCGTCGGGCGCGAGCTCTCGCACCCGCTCGACGAGTCCTTCCCCGTAGCTGACGGGCTCGGCGCCGAGTGCACGCAGGCCGTCGTGGTTCGCCGCACTCGCGGTGCCGATCACGCGTGCACCACGCGCCACGGCGAGCTGCACGGCAACGCTGCCGACGTTCCCCGAAGCGCCGCTGATGAGCAGGATGCTGTCCGCGGTCACGCCGAGTTGGTCGAGAGCTCGAGCCGCCGTCTCGAGGGCGGCGGGCAGCGCGGCGACCTGCACGAAGTCGAGCGAGGCGGGGATCGGGGCGAAGTCCGACACCACGGCCAGCTCGGCCTGGGCAGCGCCCGCCGCGGAGAACCCGAACACGCGATCGCCGATGGCGACACCGGAGACGCCATCGCCGAGTTCGTCGATGATGCCTGCGGCCTCGTATCCGAGGGTCTGCGGCAGTTCCGGATCCATCTGACCGCTGCGCTTCTTCCAGTCGCTCGCATTCACGCCTGCTGCGCGCACCGCGATCCGTACCTGGCCTGCATCCGGATGCGGATCGGGGAGATCCACGATCTCCAGCACCTCCGGTCCGCCGAACCTGGTGAATCGCGCTGCCTTCATGGTTCGCTCCGATCTCCGTAACGGGATGCGCACACTGCGCTTCCGCCAGGGTACGGTGCGCACGCGGCCGCCACTCCGCCGGCAGCTCACGCTCCAGCACGCCCCATAGTCTGGACTCAGTCGAACGTGAAGCAGGGAAGAACCATGACGACGGATGCCGCAGCCCTGTGGGCAGAGCGAGTTCCCGACATCCGCCTGGTCGTCGCCGACATGGACGGCACTCTCCTCGACGGCGACGGGCGCATCCCCGACACGTTCTGGCCCGTTCTGGAGCGGATGCATCGGCGAGGCGTGTATTTCGCGCCGGCGAGCGGTCGGCAGTACGCAACGCTCGCGAGGCTGTTCGAACGGGTGCGCGACGGCATGGTGGTCATCGCCGAGAACGGTGCGTTCGTCGTGCGCGACGGAGTCGAGTTGTCATCGCACATCCTCGAGACGGACTTCGTGCGCCGACTCGTCCTCCGGCTTCGTTCACTGCCGACAGCCGACATCGGCGTCGTGCTGAGCGGCAAGAAGTCCGCCTACGTCGAGCGCAACGATGAGGCGTTCGTCTCCGAAGCGCGCAAGTACCACGTGGCTCTCACGACGGTCGACGATCTTCTCCTGGTCGATGACGACGTCGTCAAGGTCGCGATCTTCGACTTCGGCGACGCAGAGACCGGCGTCGCGCCACACCTCGCCGACGTGCGTGACACGCACCAGGTAGTGGTGTCCGGCGAGCACTGGATCGACGTGCTCGCCGCAGGCGTCAACAAGGGCGTCGCGGTTCGTGAGCTGCAGAGTCAGCTCGGCGTCTCGCACGACCAGACGGCTGCGTTCGGCGACTATCTCAACGATATCGAGATGCTCGATGCCGCCGGGTGGTCGTTCGCGATGCAGGATGCCCACCCCGACGTTCTCGCCCACGCCCTGTATCGCGCGCCGTCTAACCGCGACCATGGCGTGGTGGACATGCTGGACCAGCTACTGCCGCCCGAGACGACTGCCTGAGACTCGACGGAGCTGGCGGCGACGCGCGGGAGTGACCCCGCTGCGAGGATGGTGTGGTGAGTTACGACGCCGACGAGACCGTCGCCGACTATCAGGCGAAGCGCGTGCAACTGGCGACGAACGCTCGCTTCGAATCCTTCGTCGAGGCGTTCGAACAGGCGGTTCCCTCGCTGCCCGATCCGGATGCCCTTGTCAGGCTCGCGGAGGACGCCGACTGGTCGGGCTTCGTGCGCGGCCTGCAATGGGAGGCGCCGAGCGGCTTCGTGCGCGTGTGGTCGTCGCGGCCGGGGGAGCTGATGCGATTCGCCGGGAGCGCGACGCCGAGCATCCTGTGGCTGATCGTCAACCACGGCGTCGCAGCACGCCTGTTCCGGCACGACCCTGGGGTGCTGCTGTATTCGCCGATGCGCATCGAGGCGCACGCATCCGCTCAGGCCGGAACCATCGTGAGCTTCGACGTGCCGAGCACGCAGTTGAGGGGATTCGGCATCAACAAGATCACGCAGGCCGGCGCCGAGCTCGATCGGGCGCTCGGCGACCTGATCGAAGACCTCGGGATGCCGCGCCCGAGTGCACTCAGGCGATAAGGGAGATCAGACTGGTTGTCCGGCCGTAGGATGCCATCACGATGCTTGAAAACTTCCAGCCGCAGCCCGGCACACAGGTCGTGGTGGTCAAGAACACCCCCTACACGCTCGTGCAGACCGAGGAGGGGGAGCCGTGGAACATCGTGCGCGGCGACGTCTTGATCGGCTCGTTGTTCCGTGCGGAAGGCGGCGGATGGGGAGTCTGGCCGATGCTCGATGCGTGCACCTATGTCGCCAAGGTCGCGACTCCCGGCGATGCGCTGCTGCAGGCGCTCTAGCCGTTACCTGCGACGCAGCTCGATCACCGGGATGACGCGCGACGTGCGCTTCTCGTAGTCGAGGAATCCGGGGCTCGCGGCCGTGAACGTCTTCCAGGCATCCGCCCGCCGTGCACCCGTGAGGTCTTCGGCGTGCACCGACACGGAGCCGGCGTCCGCCGTCTCGATGGTGACGTCGGGATGCGCGACAAGGTTGTGATACCAGGCCGGATTCTCGGGGGCGCCGCCCTTCGACGCCGCCACCAACCACGTGTCGTCGTCGATACGCAGCCCGCGAACCGGGCTCACCCGCTCAGCGCCGCTCTTCGCACCCGTGTGATGCAGCAGCACGAGGCCGTCGCCGAAGCCGTTCGCCGTCACGGTTCCGCCATTGGCGCGGAACTCATCGATGATCGACTGGTTGAAGTCGTCGTATCCACTCACGATCATTTCGCCTTTCCGGGGGCCGTCACGGCCGGTTGCTCGGTCCACGCGCCGCCCGGGCCGAGCAGCACGCGCCAGAGCCAGTCTGTGACAGTTGCCACGGAAGGGAGCGGATCGCGTTCCAGCCAAGCACGCACAACACCGAGCGCCGAGCCCGTGATGCCTGCGGCGAGTACGTCGATGGGCACTCCCTCGAAGCCCGGGATGCCCGCACGTTGAATCGCCTCGGTCGCGAGCCGCTCGATGCGGTCGCGCACTCTCCCCGTCACGAGCGGTGATCCGTGGTCGCCGAGCACCCGACGGTAGAGGTCTGCGTTCTGCTCGATGTGCTGCAGATAGCCGTACAACTCCTTGGGCGGCCCTGAGACCGGGCCGACGATCTCCAGAATCGGGGCGCCGACATCCTCGACCGCCTCGTCGAGCGCGTCGGCGAGCAGCACATCCTTGTCGGAGTAGTGCTGGTAGAAGCTGCTGCGGTTCACTTCCGCGCGGTCGGCGATGTCGGCGACCGTGATCTCGTCGAGGCTGCGCTCGCGCGCCAACTCCAGCAGGGCGTCTTGCAGGCTCCTGCGGGTTCGGGTGATGCGGGCATCCATGCACCGGATTCTGTCATGAAACGGGGCATTGCCTGTGAGTTCTACAACATGTGACGGTTATCCAACAGGTGTCGGATAGCGTGATGAGCGGCTCGATGGTGCGTCGCACCTCCACCTGAAGAAAGGCACGTCGTTGGCCAATCTGCTGAGCCGTCTCGGTCTCTTCTCCGTCCGTCACCCCTGGAGGGTGCTTGTCGGCTGGCTCATCGTTCTCGCTCTGGCGGGTGGAGCCTTCCTCGCGTTCGGCGGAACGCTGGCCACGAGCTTCAACATTCCGGGGACCACCACCTCCAAGGTCACCAGCCAGCTGCAGAAGCAGCTGAATCAAAGTGGTGGCGCCACCGGAACGGTGACGTTCCAGACGTCGAAGGGCGCAGCTCTCGACGACGCGCAGAAGACGCAGATCACGAAGCTGCTGAAGTCCGTCGGAACGGTCAAGGGTGTCGACTCGATCGTCGATCCGTTCAGCACGGCTACGCAGCGCGACGCGCAGGCGAAGAAGGTCTCCGACGGCGCTGCACAGCTCCAGTCAGGGCAGCAGCAGATCGACGCGGGCCGCCAGCAGCTCGACGCTGGCCAGCAGCAGCTCGACGCGGCCATCGCCCAGGCGAAGGCTGCCGGAGCCTATGACCAGGCATCCGCGCAGCTCGACGCGCAGCAGAAGACTCTCGACGAGTCGAAGGCCCAGCTCGACGCGTCGCAGAAGACCCTCGACACGTCGAAGAACCAGCTCACAGCAGCCCAGCAGCTGCTTGACGATTCCGCCGGCATCAAGACCGTCTCGAAGGACGGCACGACAGCCCTCGGCATGGTGCAGTTCAAGGACAGCCAGTTCGACCTGCCCGACTCTGTGAAGTCCGCCGTGGCATCCAAGCTCGATGCCGCGCACATCTCGGGCGTCACCATCAACTACTCGTCCGAGATCGCCACATCGGTCTCAGGGCTCATCGGGCCCGGTGAAGTGACCGGCGTGGTGATCGCGCTGCTCGTTCTTGTTCTGATGCTCCGCGCGCTGCGGCCGGCTCTGATGCCCCTGGTGTCCTCGCTCGTCGGGGTCGGCGTCGGCGTTGCCGGCGCGATGGCCTTCTCGGGCGTGATCGACATGTCATCCGTCACGCCCGTGCTCGGCGTGATGCTCGGGCTGGCGGTCGGTATCGACTACTCGCTCTTCATCATCAACAGGCATCGACGGCAAGTGCTGGCTGGCATGGAAGTGCGCGACTCGATCGGCCTCGCGAACGGCACGGCGGGCAACGCCGTCGTGTTCGCAGGGGCGACGGTGCTCGTCGCGCTGCTGGCACTGAACATCACGGGCATCCAGTTCCTCGGCGTCATGGGTACCGTCGGCGCCGTGTGTGTGCTGATCGCCGTACTGATCGCCGTCACTCTGACCCCCGCTCTGCTGGCGATGCTCGGCACCCGAGTGCTGGGGCGCAAGGCTCGCGCCCGCATCGGACAGGCCGAGCACCAGGCACGCGCAGTTCGGCCGATGCGCACGAGCCGAGCCGTTCTCACGGTGGTCGTCGCAGTCGTGGGTCTGCTCGTCGTCGCCATCCCGGCGCTGTCGATGCGCCTCGGGCTGCCGGACGGCTCAGCCGAATCGACGAGTTCGACGCAGTATCGCGCCTACATGACGGTGGCCGCCAAGTTCGGTGCCGGCATCAACGGCCCGCTCATCGTGACCGCCACGCTTCCGGATGCCGTGAGCGCCGACGACGTGACGACCACACAGGCGCAGATCGCCGCAGAGCTCATGAAGAACTCCGACATCGTCGCGGTCGCACCTGTCGGCACCTCCGACGCCCGCGACTTCATGGCGTTCGAAGTCGTGCCGAAGGATGGGCCGAGCAGCCAGTCGACGGAGACCCTCGTGCATGACCTACGGGGCGCATCCACGCTGTCGGGCGGCGTCACGATCGGCGTCGCCGGTCAGGCGAGTGCCAACATCGACATCTCCGAAATCCTCGCGAACGTGCTGCCGATCTATCTGGCCGTCGTGATCGGCCTGTCGCTGATCATCATGATCATCGTCTTCAGGTCGCTGCTCGTCCCGCTCATCGCCACCGGCGGCTACGTGCTGTCACTCTTCGCGGCGTTCGGCGGCATGACCGCCGTCTACCAGTGGGGCTGGTTCAGCAGCGTGTTCGGGGTGCACGACCCTGGGCCGGTTCTGAGCTTCGCGCCGATCATCGTCATGGGTGTGCTGTTCGGACTCGCGATGGATTACCAGCTGTTCCTCGTCTCCGGCATGCGTGAGGCCTACGTGCACGGGTTGCCGGCGCGGGCGGCTGTCGTCTCCGGCCTGCGCGCCGGTCGCGCGGTGGTCACGGCGGCGGCGATCATCATGATCTCCGTGTTCGGCGGCTTCGTGTTCTCCGACCTCTCCATGGTGAGGCCGCTCGGTTTCGGGCTCGCAGCTGGTGTGCTGTTCGACGCGTTCGTCGTGCGGATGCTGTTGGTTCCCGGACTCATGCACCTGTTCGGCAAGGCCGCCTGGTGGCTGCCGAAGTGGCTGGATCGCATCATCCCCGACGTCGATGTGGAGGGCGCGGCGCTCGAGCGCACGCACGAGCTGCACGGCGTTGTCGCAGAGGAGCCCAAGGTCGCGACCCCGGTCTGAGCGGTGTCTAGGCTGACGGGATGCCTCGCGTCGCGCTGATCTCGGACATCCACGGCAACACGCCGGCGCTTCTCGCCGTGCTCGACGCCATCGGACGCGATTCGGTCGACCTCATCGTCGACCTGGGCGACATCGCGTCCGGCGGGGTCGACCCGCGCGGAACCCTCGATGTGCTGCGAACGCGCGCGGACATCCGGCATGTCAGGGGCAACCACGAGCGACAACTGCTGACGCTCCCGCGGGAACGCATGGGTGCGTCGGATCGCCTGGCGTCCGACCTGCTCACGGAGTCCGACAGGGCGTGGCTGAACAGCCTGCAGACGCGGTTGGAGTTCGCTCCGGGCGCGCTCGCCTTCCACGGTGCGCCCGATGACGATCTCTGCTACCTGCTCGAGACGGTGACGGACGACGATACGGTGAACCACCTGCGCGAGGCGACTGAGGCGGAGGTGCTCGGCCGGCTCGGGGCATCCGCGGGCCGATACCGGCTGTTCGCGTGCGGACACACTCATCTGCAGCGTTCCCGCACGCTTGCCGACGGATCAGTGGTGGTGAACCCAGGCAGCGTCGGCTGGCCGGCTTACGACGACGATGCGCCTGCTCCCCACCGCGTCGAGGCGGGAAGCCAGCAGGCGAGGTACAGCATCGTCGAGCGGAGCGGCGACGGCTGGACGGTCGAGCACCGCGCGATCGACTACGACTACGACGCGGCGATCGCGCTCGCGCACCGCAACTCACGGCCGGACGTCGCGCACGCGCTACGCACCGGGCTCGTCGGCACGGAAGCGCCCCCGGCCTGACGCCGCCTCGCGTCAGGCCGACTCACGCAGCACGAGCGTGTGAGCAACGGTGCGGTGCAGGTCGCCCCCGCGGCCGGAGAGCAGCGCGTCGACCAGTTCGAGCGCGCGGTCGGCGAGCTCCGGCATGTCGACGGCCAGCGTTGTGAGCTCGGGAGTGACCAGCGTTCCGATGTCGAGACCGTCGATGCCGATGACCGCGACGTCCTGCGGAACGCGGA
>DASZMW010000283.1:0-2558 GCA_035551735.1 Humibacter sp.
TCGTAGAGCACGCCGTTGGTGGGCTGCAGGTAGGCGCCCGTGTTGTTGAGCGGGTTGAAGTTCTCGGTGAAGTTGCCGACCTGCCCGCTGAAGAGCGTGACCGACGTGGTGCCCGACGAGCTGCCGGAGCCGCCGTCGGAGGAACATCCGGAGAGTGCCAACGTCGCGGCTGCTGTAGCCGCGACGATCGCGACGCCGAAGCGCCACTTGCTGCGTGGAGACATCCTTGTCCTTTCATTGACCGTGGAATTCGCGGTGCAAAGAGTTGACCGCTGCCGCATCGACGGTTTCGCGTCATTGCGATGGGTTCTTTCTTAGGGCACTTTATAAAGCGTGTCAAGTTAGTAGGCTGTGCGAGGATTCACGAGAGCCGGGTCCACCCAGCTCGGCCCACACCGCAGAAGGGAGCATCAATGACGAAGCAACGCGTCTCCCTCTCCAGCGGCACGAGCAAGGGCGTCGTCTTCGACCTGATCAGGGCGCAGGGACCGATCAGCCGGGTCGCACTCGCCGAGACGACCGGCCTCACGCAGGCCACCATGTCGACAGTGGTCCGTCAGCTGATGACCGACGGGCTCGTGGTCGAGACGGGCCGCGGAGAATCGACGGGCGGCAAACCGCCCGTGATGCTCGACGTCAACCCGAGTTCGCGCTTCGCGGTCGGAGTGCAGCTCGGCCGGGAGTCGATCACGTTCGTGGTGATCAACCTCTCGGGGGCGATCGTCGGGCGTACGCGCACGCCGGGCACCGGCACGGCCGAACCCTCCGAGATGGTCGTGCGGCTGGCCGGGGAGATCGACAGAACGCTCGACGGGCTCGGCATCGAGAAGTCCTCCGTCGTCGGCGTGGGCGTCGTCGCGCCCGGTCCGCTGGACATCGCACGCGGGGCCATCCTGCATTCGCCCCACCTGGGAGCGTGGCGCGATGTGCCCCTTCGCGAGATGTTGTCCGATGCCGTGCGCCTCCCTGTCATCCTCGACAACGACGCGACCGCTGCGGCCATCGGCGATTTCTGGAGCGGCAAGCTCGACGACGCGGTCGCGCACGCCACGGTCTACATGGGCACGGGCATCGGCGCAGGAGTGCTCATCGACGGCATCGTCTTTCGGGGTGCGAGCTCGAATGCCTGCGAACTCGGACAGATAGTCGTCACCGGTCGGGATGGCTCGCCGGCCTTCCTGGAGGAGATCGCCGACCCCGGGTCGGTCGTGCGCCGCGCCCGCGAACTCGGCGAGGAGCGCCGCCTCGGGCTGCACGGCGAGGACGAGTTCGAGGACTTTCGCGCCATCGCCATGGCAGCGGTGCGCGGCGACGAGCAGGCCACAGCGCTCATCGAGGAATCCGCCGAGCACCTCGCCTCCGGGGTGCTGACGATGGCGAACCTCTTCGACCTCGACTCCGTCTCGCTGGCGGGGCCGGCCTTCGCCGTGGCCGGTCCGACCTACGTGCGGGCCGTGTCACGCCGGCTCGACGCCGACCTGTTCGTGCGCAACCAGCACTCCGTGCGGGTGCGCCTGTCGACCGATGTGACCGACGCTGCAGCCGTGGGCGGCGCTGCGCTCGTGATGCAGACGGAGCTCGCTCCGCGCACGATGGGGCTGAAGGCGGCCGTGTCGGCGTGAGCGGAGCGGATGCGTCGTGGTGGCGCCCGCAGGCATCCGACCGGCGCACGCCGACGTCCGGCTGGCGCGGACAGGCATATGGCTGGCGCCCACAGGCATCCGGCGGATAATGACGTGACCGCCCTGTACTCGTTCCGGAGCCTGCCACGCCTGACGTACTGACCTTCCTCACGACCTTCTCGTTCAACCCGTTCGCGTTCGCTGCGATCCTCATCGCCGCTGCCGTGTACGGGGCGGGACTGTACCTGGCGAAGCGCAACGGCGTTCAGTGGAAAGCGTGGCCGACGATCGCGTTCTACGTGCTCGGGCTCGGCTCGTACGCGTGGATCGAATTCGGCTTCCTCGGCACCTGGAGCGTCGAACTGCGCTGGGCGTTCACGACGCGGATCGCGTTCCTGCTGTTCGTCGTGCCCGGCCTCATCTCCCTCGGACGGCCGGTGAGCCTGGCTCGTGCCGCATTGTCCGGCTCGCCTGCACGGGTGCTGGATCGCATCCTGAAGTCGTGGCCGGTGCGCCTGATGGGCAACGCCATGTTCGCACCGATCGTCGCGCTGATCGGCTTCTGCCTGTTCCTCCCGCCGTTCGCTGCGGCGCTGCGTCTCGACCCGGGATGGGAAGCGGCGATCACGCTCGGTGTTCCGCTCGTCGGCACGCTGATGGTGCTGCCGATCACGGACAGCGGGCTGCTGCGCACGAGCCTCTTCATCACCGCTGAGTTCATGCTCGCGTTCATGGAGCTGGTGTTGGATGCCATTCCGGGCATCCTGCTGCGCCTCAACGAGTCGGTGCTCGATCACGCCCACGCGATCGTGGGCACGCTGCCCGCGTGGTTCCCCTCACAGCTGCACGACCAGCATCTGTCCGGCGATTTTCTGTGGTTCATCGCCGAGGTCGCGGACATTCCGGTGCTGATCATCCTGTTCGTGCGGTGGATGC
>DASZMW010000284.1:0-2338 GCA_035551735.1 Humibacter sp.
ACTCCGGGCAGACATGGCTGAGCCAGCAGGCGGGATCCCCGCCTTGGTCCTCGTAAGGAACGGCGACGTGCGGCTGCGGCACTTGCGACTCGGACATGATTGATCTCTCGAGACCATTGTCGCGCGATTTGTGCCCCCAGAAGGATTCGAACCTTCGGCCTTCTGCTCCGGAGGCAGACGCTCTATCCCCTGAGCTATGGGGGCTCAGTGCCCGACAAGGCTAGCATCCGGCGACGGCACGAATCGAAACGCGCAGGGCTACTCCGGCAGGTTCGCGAGCACGCCGGCGATCACCTGACTCGCATCGCCGGGCTCGATGTAGTCCTTGGATGCCGCGACGACCCAGTAGTCGCCCGTGAAGGCTTCGGCGACGCCGAGGGATCCCGTGACCGTGAAGTAGCCCATCACCTTCGGGGGCACCCCGTAGGTAGGCACGACGTTGCTCTTGGTGATGGCGTCGTTCTTGAGCGCCGTGAGATCGGCGGATGCCGGGCGCGCGATCGAAACTGCGACCGTATTTCCCGTGCCCGGGTTCGTGAACCCGCAGGCCACGCCGTCGTAGTCGACGGCCTTCGCCGCGCCCGACCCCTTCTCCGGCGTGAATCCGGATGCTGCGGTGATCGCTGGCACCATCGCCGACAGCTGGGCGCTCGTGAGCACCTGATCGCAGGTGAGCGTCACGGGAGTCGGCTTCGGAACCGGTGTCGACGGGTTCGCGGCCGACGAGGGGTCGGATGACGCCGACTTCGCCGTGTGCGAGGTCGTCGAGGTGGGCTGCGGTGAGGCCTGGCATCCGGTCAGGAGAAGCGCGGTCGCTGCGATGAGAGCCGCGCTTGCAGCGGTGCGGACGAGGCGCGATGAGCGCTGGGGACGACGATGACGATCAGTGCGCATGAGGGGGCTTCCGGAGGGGGCGGTGGGGTCGCGTGGGCACGAGGATACCAAGTGATCGTGAGCCCCTCCGTCTCGAGCGCATGCGACGACGCTGAGCAAGCGGTGCTGGACGCTCGGCGGACGCCCGGTCGGCGCCCGATAGACTCGGTCGTCGTGAATCCCGATCAGCTCGCCGACCAGTTGTACGCCATCGTCACAGGCGTGGTCGACCGTCGCCGAGCCGCGAACGGGACGACGGAAACGCAGCCCTTGATCGCGCGTGACGACATCCGTCTCGACCGTCCGCGCAACCGTGATCACGGTGATTGGGCGTCGAACGTCGCGATGCGCCTGGCCAAGCCGCTCGGCGCGAATCCGCGCGAGCTCGCGGAGGAGATCGCCCTCGAGGTCGCACGCCTCGACGGGGTCGCCGCCGCCGAGGTGGCCGGTCCCGGCTTCATCAACTTCAGACTGGATGCCGCCGCCGCCGGCGCGCTCGCGAAGACGATCGTCGACGCGGGGGAGACGTACGGACAGAACGTCACCCTTGCCGGCAGCACCATCAACCTCGAGTTCGTCTCGGCCAACCCGACGGGTCCGCTGCACATCGGACATACCCGCTGGGCAGCGCTTGGCGACTCGATCGCAAGGGTGCTGAAGGCATCCGGTGCCAGCTTGGCGAGCGAGTACTACATCAACGACGCCGGCAGCCAGATGGAACTCTTCGGCAAATCGGTGCTGGCCGCGGCTCACGGGGAGCCGACACCCGAGGGCGGCTACCCAGGCCAGTACATCGCCGATCTCAGCGCAGCAGTGCTCGAGCGTGTGCCAGGACTCCTATCTTTGCCCGATGACGAAGCGCTGTCTGTCGCCAGGGACCTGGGGTACGAGCTGCAGCTGGCGGAGATCAGGCAGGCGCTGAAGGACTTCAACGTCGAGTTCGATGTCTGGTTCAGCGAGCGGACCCTGCACGAGCCCGACCCGCAGACCGGTGAGAGTCTCGTCGACGCTGCCGTCGGGCGGCTCCGCGCGCAGGGCCACGTGTTCGACGAGGACGGCGCGGTCTGGGTGCGCACGACCGACTTCGGAGACGACAAAGACCGGGTCATCCGCCGCAGCAACGGCGTCTACACGTACTTCGCGTCGGATGCCGCCTACTACCTGAACAAGACGGATCGCGGCTTCCAGCACAAGATCTACCTGCTCGGGGCCGACCACCACGGTTACGTGCACAGGTTGCGCGCCCTCGCCGGCGCGGCAGGAGATGATCCGAACCGCGATATCGAGGTGGTCATCGGCCAGCTGGTGAGCATCAACGGGGCGAAGCTCTCGAAGCGCGCCGGGAACATCATCGAGCTCACCGACCTGCAGAAGTGGCTCGGCACGGATGCCCTCCGCTATTCACTCGGACGGTCGCCGGCCGACTCCCCGCTCACGCTCGACCCCGAGTTGCTGCGCAGCCACT
>DASZMW010000285.1:0-1697 GCA_035551735.1 Humibacter sp.
TGTCTTCCCGGGGCGGTCGAATCATCGCTACGACGCGACATCCTTCGAGCAGGTGGACGAACTGCTCGGCGGCGACGACGCCCTCGCGCGGTTCACGGCCGCGGCGCACGCACGCGGGCTCAGGGTCATCGGCGATCTGACCACCAACCATTGCGGGGACGAGCATGAGTGGTTCAGGGCGGCGTACGGGCATCCGGATGCGCCCGAGAGCGAGTTCTTCTACTGGCTGAACGACGAGCACACACAGTACGTCGCGTGGCTCGGTGTGCCCAGCCTGCCCAAGCTGAACTGGGCATCCGCCGAGCTGCGCCGTAGGTTCATCGAGGGGCCGGACTCGGTCGTCGCGCACTGGCTGAAGCCTCCATACTCACTCGACGGATGGCGCATCGACGTCGCGAACATGACCGGCAGGTACCGGGAGGACGACTTCAACACCGAGGTGCGGCGCGTCATCAGGAATACGATGGTCGAGGTGAATCCCGACACGATACTGCTCGGCGAATCGACCAATGACGCCGCGCCGGACTTCCAGGGGGATGCCTGGCCCGGTGCCATGACGTACGCCAACTTCACACGTCCGGTGTGGGGTTGGTTGTCGCAGCCCAGCAGCCTGTCGACATATTTCGGACAGCCGGTCGGAGTTATCCCTTCTTATACGGGGCGAGAACTCGTGGATGCTCACACGCGGTTCGCCGCCGCGTTCCCGTGGCGCGTGCTGCAGGGCACGATGAATGCGCTCGACACGCACGACGTGCCTCGGTTCAGCACGCACGCCCTGCCGGGCGCCGTGCCCGTGGCGTTCGGACTCTCGGTGACATTGCCGGGAATCCCCGTGGTCTGGGCCGGCGATGAGTTCGGGCTGACCGCCGACGACGGCGAGGCATCACGGATGCCCATGCCCTGGCACCTGCTCGACGCCCCGATCGACGACCCGGCAATCGACATGGCGACGGGAGCGACAGCTACGGAGGCGCAGACGACGTACGCGCTTTACCGCGAGCTGATTCGGCTGCGTCGCGTTCACCCCCCGCTCAACGACGGCGGCATGCGGTGGCTGCACGTCGGGGACGACGTGCTCGTCTTCATCCGCGAGGCCGCTGAGGAGTCGGTTCTCGTCGTGGCCTCACGGGCGGCCGCCGACGTGCGCCTGCCGTTCGACGCGGTCGCAGGGTGGGATGCCGCGCACCCGGCGTTCGGCGAGGTCGGAATCGAGGTCGACCTGCCGGCGGACGAGGACGATGGCGGGGTCCGTCTACGCATCGATGGTGCGCGGTTCGCGGCGGTGAAGCTCCGCGGCGTCGCCTCGTCAGGCGGCGCGGCGCGCGGGGCAGACCAGGCGACTCGCGGTGCGCTGGTCGGCTGAGCGCTCGACCACGTGCTCGGTCATCGGGCGGCCGCAGATGGGGCACGCGGCATCCGCTCGCCGAATGTCCGGTGCTTCTGGATGCCCGGCCCCCAGTTGCGCGGGCCCGGTGAACGTGCGCACGACGCTGTTGAACTTCTCGTACCAGCTCCAGAAACCGCGGGCCACGGCATCCTCCTTGCACTTGCGTCTACACTAATAGTTAGTGCACTAATGATTAGGGCAAGCGTAGCAGGATGGTCGGAGGACGTGATGAGTCGAGCGACACTGAAGAAGCCGGCTGGCGTGGCAATTGAGACGGCCGACGACGATCTGCTCAGGCTGCAGAACCAGG
>DASZMW010000286.1:0-2865 GCA_035551735.1 Humibacter sp.
CATGAACTAGGGGGTGCCGCTATTCTAATGAGAGTCAGATCTTGTGAAAGGAATCGACTCTCATGAATGCAACCGCGACTACCGCCCGGGCCATCGACCTGGGCAATGGCCTGCAGGTCACCATCGACGAGCGCGGCGGCGAGGCCTCGGCTCGGGGGACCGCGATCCTGCTCCTGCACGGCGGCGCCGGGCCGCAGTCGGTCGCCGGGCTGGCGGCAGCCCTAGGTGGGCACGCGCGCGTGGTGACCCCGGTCCACCCGGGCTTCGACGGCACGCCCCGGCCGCCATGGCTGGACTCGGCGGCCGGCCTCGCCGACGCCTACCTGGACCTGCTCGACGCGCTCGCGCTGGACGCGGTAACGGTGATCGGCAACTCCATCGGCGGCTGGATCGCCGCGGAGCTCGCGGCGCTCGGCACCGTGTCAGTGGCACGCCTCGTGGTCATCGACGGCGCCGGACTCGACCTTGCCGGGCATCCGACCGCCGACTTCTTCTCGCTCACCTTCGACCAGCTCGCGGAGCTCAGCTACGCACGACCGGATGTCTTCCGCATCGATCCCACCGCGTTGCCTGAGCCGGCACGAGCGGCAATGGCGGGCAATCGCTCCTCGCTGCTCACCTATGCAGGGAGCGCCATGGTCGACCCGACACTCGCATCACGGCTCGCGACGATCGCGGTGCCGACCTTGGTCGTCTGGGGCGACCACGATCGCATGATCGACGTGGCCGTCGGAGAGGCGTTCGCCAACGCGATTCCGGGCGCACGCTTCGAGTTGCTGGCGAACACCGGACACCTGCCCCAGCTGGAGACGCCGGATGCCGTGGTCTCAGTGCTCGACGGGTTTCTGTGACGGAAGGCCGTCAGTCGACCGCGTAGAACGCCGGCGTCGGCGGCAACTCCACGGTCACGGCTCCCTCGGCGCGAAGAGCCCGCACACCTGCGGCACAGGCGACGGCGACTTTGAAACCATCCCACGCGGAGGGTCCGGCGATGCCGCCTGCGCGCGCGGCATCCACCCACGCCTGAACCTCGAGGTCGTATGCACGCTTGAACCGCGTCGTGTACGACTGGTGCTCGGCGATGTGGAACGCACCGTCCTGCCACAGTTCGAGACCCTCGGGCTGCCCGATCCGCGCGACTCCCCGCTCGAACACCGCCTCGGTGGCCACCTGGTAGCCGAAGGACACGCTGACGTTCATCTCGACATCCACCAGCACACCGTTGTCGAGCTCCATGATCACGAGAATCGGCTCGCGCAGATGGCTCGGCGATCCGGAATTGCGCCTGCCATAGTCGACCCGCACCGACGCGATGCCGGCACCCGCCAGCCACGGCATGACGTCGAACTCATGCACGACCGAGTCGGTGATGAGCATCTCTTGCGTGTAGTTGGGCGGCACTGACGGATTGCGATGCACGCCGCGAAGCATCAGGAGCTCGCCGGCCGTGCCGGACCCGATCAGTTCTCGAAGGCTCCGGTACTGAGGGTCGAAGCGGCGCATGAAGCCGACCTGAATGAGGTGCTTCCCTGTGCTCTGCTCGGCCTCGACGATGCGCCACGACGATTCGGGGTCCTGAGTGAGCGGCTTCTCGCAGAGGATCGGGATGCCAGCTTCGAGCACCGGCAGCAGCACCGGCTCGTGGTAAGCGCCGGGCGTCGCCACAACGACCGCATCGACGGCGCCGGAGTCGATGGCATCCTCGATCCGGCCGAACACGGATGCCTCGGGAGCCAGTCGCGAGGCGGCGTCGGCGCGCATCGCATCCGGTTCGATGATCGCCGAGACGTTCGCTCCCGCGATGGTGCCGGTGAGGCGCGCGAGGTGATCGGCGCCCATGACGCCGGCGCCGACGACGCCGACGCGCAACTGCGTGGTGGTCATGCTGTTGTCGTGCCTTTCCGTGTCAGCGGTTACGCGTGAGTGGCGTGCAGCCGAAGATGTGCTCGCGCGTGCGAGAAGCGATGCCCAGCGGCACGTCGATGTCCACCCCCGGCATGTCCTGCTCGACGATCGCGAAGATGTTCTGGTCGATCGCGGAGACCGCCTCGATGATCGGCGCGAATTCGGGGATGCCCGCCGGCGGCTCGACCATCACGTCGATCGCCGACTGCGAGAACGGCACGTCGTTCTTGAGGATGTCGAACCGCAGTTCCGGGTCGATCTGCTTCAGGTGCAGGTAACCGATCCGGTCAGGATGCGCCTGGATCATCTTGACGTTGTCGCCGCCGTAGTAGGCGAAGTGGCCGGTGTCTAGGCAGAGGTTCAGATAGCGCTGGTCGGTCAGCTCGAGAAGCTTCTCCACCTCGCGATAGGTGCCGACGTGGCTGTCGGCGTGCGAGTGGAACTGCTGGTGCACGCCGTACTCCTGAAGCAACGCCTTTCCAAGCCGGTCGTGGCCCGAGCACAGCGCCAGCCACTGCTCTTCGGTCAGTGTTCGAGGTTCGAGCGCGCTTCCGTCGTGCTCCGAACGCCACATGTCGGGGATGACCACGATGTGCTCGGCGCCGAGCGCTTTGGCGAGACCGGCGACCTTGACGGCTTGATCCCATGCCCGCTGCCACTGCTCCGCGCCCTTGTGGAACCCGGTGAACACGGTTCCGGCGGAGAGCTCGAGGTCGCGCGTGCCCAGTTCATCCTGGAGTTCGTGCGGATCGGTCGGCAGATAGCCGTAAGGTCCGAGCTCGATCCAGTGATAGCCGGCGGCCTGCACCTCGTCGAGAAACCGCTGCCACGGAATCTGCGCCGGGTGCTCAGGGAACCACACGCCCCAAGAATCGGGAGCTGTGCCGATCCGCAACCCCTGCGTGTGCGGGGCCACCGTTCCGGTGCGTGTTTCGGTGTCGGTCATCATCGTCCTTCTTG